>JAZOCP010000030.1:0-3007 GCA_045596585.1 Eubacteriales bacterium | reverse complement strand
AAAGATTCAACAACTGGTATAGGAACAATAACATTTATTAACCCAGATAATTGCTCCTTTGGTGGACTTGGTCATGCAATTTGCGACTCTTTAAATGGCAGAATTGTTCCTGTCTCTCGCGGAATTGTTATGGACGTAAATATAAACGGTGTTATAAAGGGTGAGCAAGGCTCAGCGGGTGAATTAAAGGGCGCTTTTCTTAGTAAAAAAATAGGAACTCTCACTAAAAACTGTCAATGTGGCGTATTTGGTATATTATCTTCTTCAAAGGAAGCTACTAATGAAAGGGTGAAAATTTGCCCAAAGGAAGAATTAAAGACAGGTGATGCTTATATACTCTCCACAATTGATGGCGGTTCTCCACAAAAATTTAAAATTAAAATTTTCGATATAGACAAATCTAATTCAAACACTAAGAATTTCAAAATTAAAGTTACCGACCCAAGCTTGATAAAGAAAACAGGTGGAATCGTTCAAGGCATGAGTGGCTCCCCAATAATTCAAAATGGTAAGCTTGTAGGAGCTGTTACTCATGTTTTAATTAACGACCCTACGCAGGGCTACGGAATTTTTATTGAAAACATGTTAAATTCAATGCCAGAAATATTAAAATAACTAAAAAGCTGTTGTTTCTCAACAGCTTTTTTCTTTCCTTCATAATTTATAAAAATTGGTAATTCTTTTGTGTATTAATCATTGTATTCCC
The DNA here is from genome assembly GCA_045596585.1 of Eubacteriales bacterium. Taxonomy (GTDB): domain Bacteria; phylum Bacillota; class Clostridia; order Oscillospirales; family CAG-272; genus RGIG2000. The sequence continues at coordinate 2,301 of JAZOCP010000030.1, read as the reverse complement.
TGTCAATAATTAAATAACAAGGAGTATAAATATGAGATATAATAAGGTAGAAATTTGTGGTATTAATACGTCGACATTGAAGGTTTTAACTGAAAGTGAAAAAAGAGATTTACTCATAAGAGTAAAAATAGGAGACAAAAAAGCACGTGAGGAGCTAATTGATGGAAATTTACGCTTGGTGCTTTCAATTATTCAAAGATTTACATCTCGCAAGGAAAATCTTGATGACTTATTCCAGGTTGGTTGCATTGGCTTAGTTAAAGCAATTGACAATTTCAATACCGATTTAGATGTGCGTTTTTCAACCTATGCAGTTCCAATGATTATTGGTGAAATAAGACGATATCTAAGAGATAATAATTTAATAAGAGTTTCTCGCTCAGTAAGAGATTTAGCATATAGAGCGTTACAAGCAAAGGAGGAAATGACAAAAGAGTCATGCGCTGAGCCCACAATTGATCAAATTGCTAATCGCATAAAAGAAAAAAAGGAAGATATCGTTTTTGCATTGGAGGCAATAATTGAGCCAATTTCACTTTATGAGCCAATTTTTAATGACTCTGGAGATTCTATGTATATTATGGATCAAATTAGCGACAACTCCTCTACTGATGAAATGTGGGTTGAGGATATTGCCCTAAGAGATGCTATGAAAAGGTTAAATGATAGAGAAAAAAGAATCATTGATATGAGATACTATGCCGGAAAAACACAAAGTGAAATAGCAAAAGAGATTGGTATATCTCAAGCACAGGTTTCAAGACTTGAAAAAAATGCGCTTGAAAGAATCAAAAAACAAATATGAGGGTATTTTTCAACCCTCATATTTTATATAAGCAATGAAACAACTGCAACAATACCTAACACTACTGTTACTATGAGTCCTATTTTAATTCTTTTATTTTGCTGAACAATAATAGGTTCTGCCTGTTTAATTTCTTCTTCATTCAAAAGTTTAAATAGCTTTCTAAGCTTCATATAAAGAAAAAATGTAGAAAATCCGAAAAACAAGGAGATAATACCCGCTACAATTCCTAAATAATTATACCACTGCATTATCTTATGTGCTCCGGTAGCTTTTCTCCGCCAAGAATATGAAAATGAAGATGCTTAACGCTTTGACAAGCATCATCTCCTGTGTTAGTAATTACCCTATAACCGTTTGTAGCGCCGGCGAGCCTTGCAATCTCAGGAATTTTTTCAAAAATGTAAGAAACATTAAAGCTATTTGAGCGATTTACCATATCAACAGACTGAATGTGCTCCTTTGGAATTACCAAAACGTGCACATTTGCCTCAGGATTTATATCGTGAAAAGCAAGTATCATTGAATCCTCATATACCTTTTTTGATGGTATTTGTCCATTTGCGATTTTACAAAATAAGCAATCCATTTGATTTCTCCTTGATATTTTAATAAAATTATAGTATAATTATACAAGATAATTTTGAAAAAATCAAGGAATCACAATGATAAATTACAAGAATATTATTTTTAATGATTTTGAGTGTGATATTTGGCACACCTTAAAAAGCAGTAATTTACCAATACTAATTTATGGTATGGGAAATGGTGCTGATAAAATCATTTCTGTTTTTGAGAAATACAAAATTGAATATTGTGATGTATTTGCAAGTGATGGCTTTGTACGTGGCCATTCATATAAGGGCAAGCGCGTACTTTCTTACTCTGAGGCTTGCGAAAAATATCCAGATGGCTTTGATATTGTTGTGTCCTTTGGCTCAAAGCTTCAAGATGTGATTAATAGAATATATTCTCTTGAAGAAAAGCATCGTGTTTACTCACCTGATGTTGAGGTTTGTGGCACCGAGATATTTAATGAGGAGTTCTTCGATGCACATATTAACGAGCTTTTTTCTGCCCGTGAATGCTTTTATGATGAAAAATCTAAAGAGGTTTTTGATAACATAATCCGTTATAAGCTAACTGGAATGCTTAAATATTTAAAGGCTACTTCTTTTTCCGAAAGTGAGTGCGATGAAATATTAAGCCTACATAAATTTAAATCATACTTAGATTTAGGCGCATATAATGGCGATACTATAAAAAAATATCTTGCATTATGTCCAAGCTTAAACCAAATTTACGCTTTCGAGCCCGATACGCGCAATTTTAGGAAGCTTTTTGCGTATTGTGAGCAAATTATCACATGCAAAATTACCCCTTTAAATTATGCTGTTTATTCAATTGACACAAATTTATCTTTTGCTTCCTCTGGAAATCGCAATTCAACCGCTGTTTCAAATGGTTCATTTGAACATAAAACCATTGAAATACCA
>JAZOCP010000029.1:0-3864 GCA_045596585.1 Eubacteriales bacterium | reverse complement strand
CGAATAGCCCTTGCACTTTTTTACAATTAAGTCTTGGGTTATTATATAATAGTCACTTCCCTTTGCAATTATTGCCACCACCGAGCAAGTACTCTCAGCTGCGTATTTTTCACGTCTCCACTCCTCGATTTCCTTTAGCTCCTCATATATTTGAGGCACTACCTTAGTTACTAAGTATTTTTTGTCAATCACCTCAGCATCAAACCACTCTGGATGGGCAAATATTTGCTGTGTTGCTCTTGCATTTCCCAAGCAACCAATTATTACTCCGTTAGGTAATGCTTTGATTCTTATATTTTCTGGGCTTTTGTGATACATATTCATTGAGTCTATCTCTTTTACTGTATCCGTTGCTAAATAAACAATTCCATCTTTTTCAATTGCTAATATATTTCCCATTAAATAGTCTCCCTTTTTATGATTTTTACTTCTCTGCTTTTTGTCTTTGCAATAACCATAGGAAATTGCATTGAGCCTGTCATTTCCTCAATTTGGCGACCTGCTTCTATCAAAAACGATTCAGCATCCTCAAGCCCTCCAGCCTCGTAAAGTCCAACGACTATATCAAAGCTTTCAGAATATACATTTTCTATTTCATATACTGCGCCATCCGAATGTATTTGATATACCTTATCGTCCTTTGCAAGAAACACATTTGCACTTATGCATTGGTCCTTTATTAAGTCAAATCTATCTGCGATTTCTTGAATTGCGGGCACTGTATTTAATACTAAGCTGTTTTTGTTAAATTCACCTGTCACTATTCTTTCGTATCTTAAGGCATCAGCAAGCCTTGAGCTACCAAACACGCCTACCAAGGTTGATTTGTTTTTTCCTGTGCGCCATACTGAAAGATTTTCCTTAGCTCCTGTATCAATACTGCCACTGCAATATGCTATGTAAACGCAATCATTATGCTTTAGTATTATCATTCTTATTTTTCCACCCTTTCAAAAATTCCTTCCTTTGTATTAATAAATATGTAAGGAGGAGCTATTGATGTGTAATGAATTGAGCAACGTCTTAATACCTCAAGCATTGCTTCATTTTCGCCCATTTTACAAAGTAGCTTATCAAGTAGTGGCTCTGAAAAGCACGAGCCACATCCTATTACGCTATTCTTTTCAACCTCCATTACAAAGAAGTCTCTAAAGATTAAAAACAGACGCTTTCCGTCTGTTATTAAAAATCTGCTTCCACAGGATGGGTCATCCATTGAGTCATCTTTGGATTTGAACTTTCCCAATCTTTTTAATTCATCGTAATATGCAGGTATAACATTTTTTACAAGGAATTTCTTTGTAAGTGGCTTTCCGTTTAACCTAAACCACTCGTGATGGGATTTCATAATTTGAATTTCTGAAACCGTACCAACGCCTCCAATATAAACGTCTCCAGTCTTTACAACCTTTGCCTCATCCATACTTTGAATGCATTTTAGGTTTTCGCCCTGCGATACTCTTGAATCTGCGCTCATTAAAACATTATCTTTTGTCTTTATTGCTATTACTAAGCTCATTTTTTATATCTCCATAAAAAATATTTGATTTTTTCAGTAAGGATTATTCCCTTCTGAACGTAGTACATTATTGCACTATCAAAGCTGAAATACACAGTTTTGTGAACCATTTTACTTCTATCAATTACACTCTTTATCATTTTTATTCTCCTTACTGAATTGTTTTAGGCTTGCGCTTAGCGCTTGACGTTTTTGTCCTCCTTACACAAGATTTTGTAAGTCATACCGCCTTTCTTAATTTTTTTCCGTGAAATATATCCTCACAAGGCATATAACCATCAAGGTCGCCAAGGAGTAAATACCTTCCTGTTTCAAAATCAAAATAAATTCCATTGTGTCCTGAGTCTATAAATACTGTTACGTCTGCATCATCCTCTTCTGGTGTTATATATTCCAAAAGCTCCTCGCCACTCATTTGGCACCATGTTGCATTTTGTGGCAATGAAACATCAACATACTCATTGTTATTTATAAAATCCTCTCTACTGAATGCATGTATTTCATAACCATTGTTGATTACTGGTGTTTTTTTGTCACCATTATACAATCGTACATAAAAGCTTGACTTGACAAAAAGCCTTGTCATTACTCCAAACACGTCATATACCAGATTTCTTGCTATATTGTGTTCTGGTGTGATGTTTGACTCCACAAGCTGACAAATATATCTTGTATATTTATCCTCTTGGTCACAAGGAATTTCACGGATTAGGCTATCAAGGTTTCTTTCAAGCTTAAGGTATAGGTCCTTTACATTTTCAAATGAATGGGTGATTTGTGGTTGGTTTTCATCTTTAAACATATTGTCCATATTAGATCTCCTTTTTTGTGGGCATATCCCCTCGCTACGATTAAATTATAACCTAATATAGCGCGAATGTATATTGCAAGTTCGCTTTGAAATTATGTTACTATATTGACGTGTTTTTACGTTTTTTCGCCATTTTTTGTTACTGTTCGAGGAACAAATCGCGTTTTTTCGCGCCTTTTTGATGCAAAAATTTTTATCTTTTTTATGTTTTTTAGTCAAAAAAAGACCTAAGCCATTTTAGCTTAGGTCTTTTTAGGTTTTATTCATTTATATATTCATCGTATGCTTGCTTATATTTTTCTTTCATTTTTTCTTTTGTTTCAAGAGGTGAAATTACCTGTGCATCCTTGCCAAACTTAAATAGATATGCTATTAATTGGAACTCGGTGCATTTGAAAACATATAAGCCATTTGATTTCTTTTCAAAATTGCGAGGACGCATAAACAGTTGTCTGCTTAACTGGTCTTCACCACTTTCAGTGAATTTTACTACAAATTCCATATTCTCGCTAAACAAGTTCTGTACGCCTCTTGCTGCAATTTTTTTATCTATTTTCTTTTTTACATCCTTAGGTATAACAGCGCGCATGCTTTTTTCATATTTCGCCTTTTCTATACGAGAAAGTCTTATTGGATAAAGGTTGTCCTCTTTACCCTCTTCGCCTATTCTTATTGGGTTGTCATCTCCATTTTTTTGTGAAAAGCCTACTAAATAGTTATAGGTTTCTGACTTATCCTGCATAATTTTATATGGTATGAAATAGAACTGATTTTTATGTAGCTTACCATCTGCACCTCTTGATTCAGTCATAGTAATTTTAAGCTTTCTTTCTGCTTCAATAGCAGCCTCTATTTCATCAACAGTTTGTGCAAAATATATTCTTTCTCTTTCGCAAACTGGCTTTTTTGCATATTCCTCAAAAATAGCCTTTAAATACTCATGAGGTGAGCCAGCGTAATACTTTGCATTTTTCCTTATGGTTTCATCACTTTTAAGTATTTCTATATTTCCCTTGTTAATGCTGAAAATGGGTTTTTTATCGGTGTCCTTATAGTCGCCCTTTTCATAAGATGTTGCCTTTTTTTCAAGCTCCTTTTGATAAACGTAAACAAGAGCATCTACAAATTTTTTAGTTACATTTTCGTCTATTTTTTTAAACACCAAGGAGTTTTCTTCATTAAACATTCTATTGTAATAATCTCTTTTTTCACCAACGCGCTCAAATATAGAAGCATCAGCTTTATCATGATAATTCTCAAAAATGCGATTTAAAAAGCCAGAATAATTGCCATTTTCGCCGAAATTCCTAATATCGTCCTGTATTACAATATAGGCATCGTTTGAAAGATTTAGTCTAATTCTGCCCTCCTCATTAAAGTGAAACCTTTTTATTTCTTTTTTATTACTTTCCATATCTCTCTCCTCATGAAAAATAAACTGCATTGATTTATTATATCATAATTTTATTATTTAGTCAATTATGTATATTCATATTTCGACAAATACAAATTAAATGCGTTTTTCCCAAAAACA
>JAZOCP010000028.1:0-3599 GCA_045596585.1 Eubacteriales bacterium | reverse complement strand
GACAAGCACGATACTATCGGTATAGATGCAGTTGCTATGTGTGTAAATGATATTATTTGTTGTGGAGCAAAGCCACTATTTTTCCTTGACTACATTGCATGTGGAAAGAATATTCCAGAAAAAATTGCTGATATTGTAGGTGGTGTTGCTGAAGGCTGCGTACAATCAGGCGCTGCACTTATCGGTGGTGAAACGGCGGAGCACCCAGGTATGATGCCTGTTGAAGAATATGACTTAGCTGGCTTTGCTGTTGGAATCGTTGATAAAAAGAAGATTCTTGATAATACAAAGATGGCTGAGGGTGATGTTGTTATCGCACTTGCTTCAAGTGGTGTTCACTCAAATGGATTTTCACTTTGTCGTAAGGTTTTTGATATTGATAAAAACCCAGACTCATTATATGTTCCTTGTGAGGCACTTGGAGGAGCTTCAATAGCAGCTACACTTTTAACTCCTACTAAGATTTATGTAAAATCTGTTCTTGCATTGCTTGAAAAGGTTAATGTTAAGGGTATTTCACATATCACAGGTGGTGGTTTCTATGAGAACATTCCACGTTCTATTCCAAAGGGACTTAGTGCTAAGGTAGAAAAATCAGCAATTAAGGTTCTTCCTATTTTTGACCTTATTCAAAAGACAGGTAATATTCCTGAAAGAGATATGTATAACACATACAACATGGGTGTTGGTATGAGCATTGTTGTACCAAAGGAAGAGGTTGAAACAGCTCTTGAAGTTCTTAAGGCTAATGGTGAAGATGCTTATGTAATTGGCGAAATTATTAAGTCTGACGAGGGCGTTATCTTATGCTAAGAGCAAATATAGCAGTATTGGTTTCTGGAGGTGGCACAAATTTACAAGCATTAATTGATGCTGAAAAGAGTGGCATTATTAAAAGTGGTAAAATTAGTCTTGTTATTTCTAATAAAGAAGGCGCTTATGCACTCGAAAGAGCTAAAAATGCAGGAATTGATACTAAAACTATTTTAAAAAATGAGCTTGGCTCACAAGAAAAATTTGAAAAAGCATTGATAAATGCACTCGAAGAAACAAAAACAGATATAATTGTGCTTGCTGGCTTTATGAGTATTTTAAGTGCGGATTTTACAAATCACTTCAAGGATAAAATTATTAATGTTCACCCATCGCTTATTCCTTCTTTCTGTGGCAAGGGCTTCTATGGACTTAAGGTTCACGAGGCAGCGCTTGCTTATGGTGTTAAGGTTAGTGGTGCAACAGTTCATTTTGTTAATGAAATTCCTGATGGTGGTAAAATCATTATGCAAAAGGCAGTAGAAATTAAAGAGGGAGACACCCCTGAAGTTCTACAAAAGAGAATAATGCAAGAGGCAGAGTGGAAAATACTCCCACTTTCTTGTGAAAAGGTATGTGCTGAAATTATTAAGGAGAGAAACTAATGAATATTTATAAGATAGATGAAATTGGTTCACTTTTAAAGGACAATACTTACCCAGGTCGTGGTATTGTTATTGGTAAGAGTGAGGACGGAAAAAAGGCTGTGTTTGCTTACTTTATAATGGGAAGAAGCGAAAACAGCAGAAATCGTGTTTTCAAGGAAATAGATGGTAATGTATTTACTGAGCCTTTTGATTATTCAAAGGTTGAGGACCCATCACTTATTATCTATGCAGCAATTAGAAATCATGAGAATAAAATGATTGTTACAAATGGTGACCAAACTGACACAATATATGAGGCAATTAAGGATTGTGGATGCTTTAAGAAAGCTCTTAAAACAAGAGAGTTTGAGCCAGATGCTCCTAACTTCACTCCTCGTATTAGTGGTATGCTTACATTTAAAGACGATAGCTTTAAATATCAAATGAGCATTTTAAAGAGTGCTGATGAAAAGGGAAGCGCTTGCAATAGATATTTCTATGAGTATGCGCCACTTAATGGCCTTGGCCACTTTATTCATACATATGTTTGCGATGGTAACCCAATTCCAACCTTCCAGGGTGAGCCTGAAAGAGTAAAGATTCCAAACAATATTGATGATTTTACAAATGAAATTTGGGATAATCTAAACGAAAACAATAAGATTTCCTTGTATGTTCGCTACATCGACCTTGAAAGCGGTGTTTACGAGAACAGAATGATAAACAAGAATAAATAAGACAGTTGGTGTAAGGAGAACATAATGAAAGAGTTTGAATTAAAATATGGATGATGCCCTTATCAAAAGCCATCTAAAATTTATATGGAAAACGGCACTGAGCTTCCAATTGAAATCCTTTGTGGAAGACCAGGCTACATAAACTTTCTTGATGCATTTAACTCATGGCAGCTTGTAAAGGAGCTTAAAGAGGCAACAGGTATGCCTTGCGCAACATCTTTTAAGCATGTAAGCCCAACATCTGCAGCAGTTGGTAAAAAGCTTTCAGATAAGCTTAAGAAGGCTTGCTTTGTTGACGATATCGAGGGTCTTGATGATTCACCACTTGCTTGTGCTTATGCAAGAGCAAGAGGCACTGATAGAATGTCATCATTCGGTGACTGGATTGCACTTTCTGACGTATGTGATGCAACAACAGCAACACTTATTAAGAGAGAAATTTCTGATGGTGTTATCGCTCCTGGTTATACAGACGAGGCACTTGAAATCCTTAAATCAAAGAGAAAGGGCAACTACAATATAGTTAAGATTGACCCTAATTATGTTCCAGAGGTTCAAGAGAAAAAGCAAGTATTTGGCATTACATTTGAACAGGGCAGAAATAATTTTGTAATTAATAAAGAACTTCTTTCTGATATCGTAACTGAAAACAAGAACTTTACAGACGATGCAATTACAGATCTAATAATTTCTCTTATTACACTTAAATACACACAATCAAACTCTGTTTGCTACGCATATGATGGACAAGCTATTGGTGTAGGTGCTGGACAACAGTCAAGAATTCACTGTACACGTTTAGCTGGTACAAAGGCTGACACATGGCATCTTCGTCAACATGACAAGGTTCTAAATCTTCCTTTCTTACCAACTATTGCACGTCCAGATAGAGACAATGTAATTGATGGTTACATTAACAAAAATGAAGAGGATGTTTGCGCTGATGGAGTATGGCAAAAATACTTCACACATCAGCCAGAGCCACTAACCGCTGAGGAAATCAGAGCATATCTTGATACAATTACAGGCGTTAGCGTTGGCTCAGATGCATTCTTCCCATTCAGTGACAATATTGAAAGAGCACGTCGTAGTGGCGTATCATTTATTGCCGAGCCTGGTGGATCAATCAGAGACGATATCGTAATTGACTGCTGTAATAAATATGGTATTGTTATGGCATTTACAAAAATGAGACTATTCCACCATTAATGAGGTAAATAAATGAAGGTATTAGTTGTAGGTGGCGGTGGACGTGAGCACGCCATTATAAGAAAGCTTAAGGAAAGCAAAAAAATTAGTGAAATTTATGCACTTCCAGGTAATGGTGGTATGTATAAGGATGCAACCACTGTTGCAATAGGTGCTAAAGATATTGACGGCATTGTAAAATTTGCTGTGGAAAACAAAATTGATTATGCAGTTGTAGCGCCTGATGACCCATTGGTGCTTGGTTGTGTTAACG
>JAZOCP010000027.1:0-3635 GCA_045596585.1 Eubacteriales bacterium | reverse complement strand
CTACCAACTGCGCTATACCCAGCCATTGTTCAAAAGAACGCTCATATTATAGCATATAAAATTTAATTAGTCAATAATATTTTTGAATTAAAAAAAGTATCTTTGGGAATGATAAAATATGAAATCAATTGATTTCAAATTAAGTTATTAGGAGTATTTTATGAACAAGCATCCAAACCATTCAATTAAGTGTACTGTAACATCTTGTGCAAATCACGCAAAAAATGAAAATTATTGTGTTCTTGATACAGTAAGTATCGGTACACACGAGACAAACCCAACTGTTTCACAATGTGTTGACTGTGAGTCTTTTATTTTAAAGAATTGCACAGGTGACGGCTGTAAAATTTCAAAATAACTTAAAAACCGAGAGCATTTTGCTCTCGGTTTCATTTTATTTAATATATTTTGGCTCTTTGCCATTTGTTACGGTGTCCTTGTCAATTATAACCTTTTTAATTTCCTTATTAGAAGGCAATTCAAACATAATTTTGGTCATAACCTCTTCCATAATAGAGCGTAGTCCTCTTGCACCAGTTGAACGTTCAATTGCTTTGTTAGCAATAGCGAATAGTGCATCATCTGTAAACTCAAGCTCAACACCATCAATTTCAAACAATTTTTTATATTGCTTTTCTACCGAATTCTTTGGTAAAGAGAGAATCTTTACCAGTGCATCCTTGTCTAAATTGTCAAGACCAACAATAACAGGCAAACGACCGACAAGCTCAGGAATAATACCATATTTCACGATATCGTGTGCAGTAACATCAGCAAAAATTTTTGTTTTATCAACATTTACCTTGCTTTTTACCTCACCGCCAAAGCCCATAAGTGATTTTCCTTGACGACCTTCAATTATTTTTGATAGTCCATCAAAGGCACCACCGCAAATAAAGAGAATATCTTTAGTGTTGATAGGAATAAATTCTTGATTTGGGTGCTTTCTGCCACCTTGTGGAGGCACGTTTGCAACTGTACCCTCAAGAATTTTTAAAAGCGCCTGTTGAACACCCTCACCCGAAACATCACGTGTGATAGAACGATTTTCACTTCTACGAGAAATTTTGTCAATTTCGTCAATGTAGATAATACCCTTTTCAGCTTTTTCTACATCAAAGTCAGCAGCTTGAATTAAACGGAGAAGAATATTTTCAACATCCTCGCCAACGTAACCAGCCTCAGTTAAGGTAGTGGCATCAGCAATAGCAAATGGTACATCAAGCGCTTTTGCAAGTGTTTGCGCAAGATAAGTTTTACCAGAGCCAGTAGGGCCTATTAATAATATGTTGCTTTTTTGTATTTCAACATCATTATTATCAGTATTTTTATTTTGATTATAAATTAAACGCTTATAATGATTATAAACAGCAACGCTTAATGCAATTTTTGCATTATCTTGTCCGATTACATAATCATCAAGCATTTTTTTAATTTCCTTCGGTGTTGGAAGCTTGTCAAGTGATAGATTATTGCTTTCTGTATCCTTTTCTGTTTTTTGAGCAGTATCATATTCATCGAGGATTTGGTCACATAAATCAATACACATAGGACAAATAAAGGCAGAGAGGTCAGGAGCCGGTATTAAAAACTCAACCTCGCCCTCGCTTCTTTTACAGAAGGAGCAGCATTTCTTTTCACTCATTTTTAAGCTCTCTTATCAATAACTTTGTCAATAAGACCATATTCCATTGCATCATTTGCGCTCATAAAGTTGTCGCGCTCTGTATCAATTTCAATAGTCTTTAAGTCCTTGCCAGTATTTGAAGCAAGGATTTTGTTTAATTTATCTCTTGTTTTGAGAATATGCTCAGCGTGAATTTTAATGTCGCTTGCTTGACCTTGGGCACCACCTAAAGGTTGGTGAATCATAATCTCGCTATTTGGAAGAGCAAATCTTTTGCCCTTAGCTCCACTTGATAGTAAGAATGCGCCCATGCTTGCAGCCATACCAATGCATGTTGTTGAAACATCACATTTGATAAAGTTCATAGTATCGTAAATTGCAAGGCCAGCACTAACACTACCACCAGGGCTATTTATATAAAGGTTAATATCTTTATCTGGGTCTTGAGCCTCAAGAAAGAGAAGCTGTGCAACAACTAAAGAAGCTGTTGTGTCATTTACCTCATCGCAAAGAAATACAATGCGGTCCTCAAGAAGTCTTGAATAAATATCGTATGAGCGTTCACCTCTATTAGTTTGCTCAACGACCATTGGAACAAGTGCCATATTTAAAATCCTCCTAAATTGTAGATTTTTGTCAAATCGGGTATTTATTCAAATTACCGCTGTAGTTATATACAGCGGTAAAGAGAAGTTCTTATTGTTTTTCAACAAGTTCCTTACCGGAATAGTGTGGTTAAGAAACTAATTATTCAGCAGCCTCAGTTGTAGCCGCCTTCTTTTTTCTTGCCTTTGTAACCTTAGCATTTGCTTTTACAAAGTCAACTGCCTTCTTAACGCAAAGGTCAGCCTTAATAGCATCAACGTCAACGAACTTTTTAACCTCGTCAACTGGCATATTGTAAGCCTTTGCAAGGTTTTCGTATTCAGCATCTGCCTCTTCATCTGTAGCAGTAATAGATTCAAGCTCAACAATCTTTTCAAGAGCAAGACGAGTCTTTACTTGTCTTTGTGCCATAGGCATAAATTGCTCACGATCATGTTCAAGTGTTTGACCTGTGCACTTGCAGTATGTGTTAAGGTCAAGACCTTGCATACGAAGTCTTGAATCATAGTCACGAACAAAGTTTTCAGCCTCGTTTTGGAACATAACCTCAGGAATTTCAGCCTCAAGATTGTCAACAAGACCATTTATAATTTGTTCTTCAACAGAGTTTTCAGCAGCCTTTTCGTTCTTCTCTTGGAGTTTTGCCTTAACATCAGCCTTATATTCAGCAAATGTATCAAATTCACTTACGTCCTTAGCAAATTCGTCATCAAGCTCAGGAAGCTCATTCTTCTTAATTTCGTGAAGAACGATTTTGAAAATAGCATCCTTGCCAGCTAAGTCAGCAGAGTGGTACTCCTCTGGAAATTTAACAGTAATATCAAAGCTTTCGCCTACGTTGTGACCAATGATTTGGTCTTCAAAGCCTGGAATGAAGCTACCAGAACCAATAGCTAAGCTATATTTTTCAGCCTTACCACCGTCAAAAGCAACTCCATCACAGAAGCCCTCATAGTCAATAACAACGAGGTCGCCATTTTCAACAGCGCGGTCAGTAACCTCAACCATTCTGCCATTACGAGCGCGAACAGCCTCGATTTCATTATTTACATCCTCTTCAGTTGCTTCCTTAACTTCTTTTCTTGCCTTTAATGCAACATATGACTTAAGTGTAACCTCAGGTTTAACGAAAAACTTAGCCTTGAGAACAACACCATTATCATCAATTGAAACAATATCAAACTCTGGACGGCTAACAACGTCTAAGCCAGCCTCTTTAATAGCTGCCTCGTAAGCCTCAGGGATGATTTCATTTACAGCATCCTCATAAAATACACCCTTGCCATACATTTTTTCAATGATAGAGCGTGGTGCTTTACCTTTTCTGAAACCAGGAATATTGATCTTCTTTACTTCCTTACGATAAACCTTTTCTACAGCTACATCAAAAACCTCCTTAGAT
>JAZOCP010000026.1:0-6817 GCA_045596585.1 Eubacteriales bacterium | reverse complement strand
CATACAGAAGAAGTTGTTCCTGCAGTAGAAGCAACATGTACAGCAACAGGTCTTACAGAAGGTAAGAAGTGTTCAGTATGTGGTGAAGTTCTCGTAGCACAGGAAGAAGTTCCAAAGGCAGCTCATACATATGATGCAGTTGTAACAGCTCCAACATGTACAGCAGAAGGTTACACAACATACACATGTACAGCTTGTGGCGACAGCTATGTAGCTGACTACACAGAAAAGGTAGCACATAGCTACACATCAGAAGTAACAACAGCTCCAACATGTACAGCAGAAGGTGTAGAAACATTCACATGTACAGCTTGTGGCGACAGTTACACAGAAGCTATCCCAATGGTAGCACATACAGAAGAAGTTGTTCCTGCAGTAGAAGCAACATGTACAGCAACAGGTCTTACAGAAGGTAAGAAGTGTTCAGTATGCGATGCAACAGAAGGCGAAGCTAATGGTCACACAGAAGAAGTTCTTGCAGCAGTAGCTCCAACATGTACAGCAACAGGTCTTACAGAAGGTAAGAAGTGCTCAGTATGTGACACAGTAATAGTTGCTCAAGAAGTAGTTGCAGTTATCGATCACGAATTTGATACAACAGAAGAAATCGTTGTTATTGAAGGCGTTGCTTACTATGTAGAGGATTGCGCAAACTGTGATGCTACACAAAACGTAGCTATTGAAAACGCTGTTGTAGCTACAGATGATGTTGTTGTTGAATCAAACAAGACAGTTGTTCTTTATGGTGACAAAAACTTCGGTACAATCACACTTTCAGGCGAGCTTGAAAATGTAACAATCACAGCTGCAAATGGTGCAAAGGTTTCAAACATCGTTATCGCTGCTGATGCTAATATCAACGGCTTAACAATTGAAAACGTTGTATTTGCTAATGACGTAGCAACAAGTTATAACGTTCAACTACTTGGTACAGTTACTGATCTTGCAGTCAATGGTTGTACATTTAATGGTGGTGAAAACCTCACAAACAATGCTATTGAAATGAAAGAAGGCACTGTAACTGGTCTCACAGTTTCAGCTTGTACATTTAACAACCTTGGTGGAAATTCAATTGCAATATATATTGGAAACCAAGAAAACGTTGGTACTGTTGTAGTTTCAGACAACAATGTTAACACATTTGGTCACAGATTCGTTCGTATCCATGAAGTTGATGCTGGTTCAATCACAATTTCAGGTAACGAACTTGCAAATTGGGATGCTCCTGAAGAAGACCCAGACCTAATGAAGGCTTCAAATATCACAACAGAAGCAGTTACACTTGAGACAGAGAACAACACTCTTGATGGTAACGAACTTGCTGACTTCGAGAATTTAGCAGATGCTGGTTTCTACACAAATGCTTTCGTTGTTAACGCTCCAGTAGTTGACTAAGAATAATTTCTTGTAATTTAGGGTAGCTAAAGGGGGCGCAACCGCGCCTCCCAAGGCTACAAAATTGCCACCTATTTGCCACATAATTGTCTAATTAGTTAATCAAAAAGTCTGATAATATGGATTTAAAATCCTCATATAAACCAATAGGCTCCCACAAAAGGAGCCTTTTGCATATTTTGGCCCCTTTGTAAAGGTGCCCCTTGTGGGTATGCCTTGTGTAGGGCTGTCAGCATAGCTGACTGGGGAATTTTCCCCCGTTATCCAACTCGTCAATCTACAAAAATTCTATCTCACACTAAAAACCATTATAGAAAGGAAATAATTATGAAAAAAACCATAAAATCATTTATTCTTTCCATGACAATAATATCAATCTTATTGTTATCCTTCCTTTTAACCTCCTGTGCCGGCTTTGGTGGCTGTATGCACGAGTGGGACGAGGGCGAGGTGTTAATTGTGCCAACAGACGAAACCTCTGGCTTAATTGCATACGTTTGCCAAAAGTGTGAGGAAACCAAGGTTGAAAAAATCGACCACATTCACGAGTGGAGCGAAGGTGTAATAGAAACCAACCCAGAAACAGGCAAAACCTTTAAAATGTACTCTTGCCTAATCTGTGACGAGGTTAAAATAGTAGATATAACAGACGAGTGCGACCACACATATAACGAGGGCGAGGTTACAACCGAGCCAACCTGTGGCGAAGGCGTAAAAACCTTTACCTGTACAATATGTGGTGGCAAAAAGGAAGAAACAATTCCTCCAACAATAGAGGAGCATACATGGGTTGACCCAACCTGTACCGCGCCAAAGACCTGTTCAGTATGTGGCGCAACCGAGGGAGAGCCTCTCCCCCACACCCCGGGAGAAGCTATTGAAACTGCTCCTACCTGTGGTGAAGATGGAAAGATAACAATTTCCTGTACAGTGTGTGGAACAGTTATTTCTGAAGAAAAAAATGGTGATGCAACAGGTGAGCACACATATAACGAGGGCGTAGTTACAACTGAGCCAACATGCCAAATGGGTGTAATGACATATACTTGCATAGTATGTGAAAGCACCAAGGAAGAAGAAATAGCCCCCATTGCTGACCATACAGAAGAAATTATCGAATCTCTTGCCCCAACCTGTGGAAAAGCAGGACTTACTGAAGGCAAAAAGTGCACAACGTGTGACACAGTAACAGTTGAACAAACAGAAATTCCACCAACAGGTGAGCATACATATAACGAGGGCGAAGTAACAACAGAGCCAACCTGTGAAAAAGAAGGCGAAATAACATATACTTGCACAGTATGTAATGAAACAAAAAAGGAAACAATAAATGATCTTGGTCACACATGGGACGAGGGCACGGTAACAACTGCCCCAACATGTGAAGTACAAGGAGAAATGACCTATAAGTGCACAGTTGATGGCTGTGATGGTACAAAAACCGAACCTATTGAGCCAAATGGTCACGATTGGGACGAGGGCGAGGTAACAACTGAGCCAACCTGCCTTTTTGGTGTAAAAACCTACAAATGCACAGTCGATGGCTGTGAGGGTGAAAAAATAGAAGAAATTTCACCAATAATCGACCATGATTTTGAACCAACCGAGGAAACAAAAATCACAGAAACAGGCGTGTACGTGGTTGAATCTTGCCAAAATTGTCAAACCACACAAAATGGCGCGATGGTTGAAGGCTACAATGTAATTTCAGATGATAACATAGTTATAAACAGCAACACAACAACAATATTTTATGGCGACAAAAACTTTGGCGTAATTACACTTTCAGGCACTCTTGAAAATGTAACCATCGCATGCACAAGCGGAGCAAAAATCAGTATGGTATCAGTCGCTGGCAATATTAGTGGCTTAACACTTGAAAATATTGACTTTGCAACAGTAAGCTCCGTTTACTACATAGAAACACAAACAGGTAGTAAGCTTGAAAATGCAGTAATTGATAATTGCACCTTTGATGGCAAAAACTTAATTAACAATGCAATAAAAATCCAATCAGGCGCTACAAAAAATCTAACAGTTACAAACTGCACATTTAAAGACCTTGACTGGAGCTCAATTCCAATATATATTGAAGGTCAAGAAAATGTTGGCACAGTTGAAATTTCAAACAACATAGTTGACAACTTTGCCGAGCGCTTTGTAATTATAAATAATGTACAAGCAGAAAACATTTCAATCAACGACAACACCCTTTCAAACTGGATGTATATTGAAGGCACTCCGACAGACAATGAAGAAATTGTCAAGATATCAAGCACAACTGCCACACTAAGTGCTGAAGGCAACACCCTCGATGGTGAAGCATTGGGCGAGTTAGTATCAGACGATAGTGGCAATGTAGTAATTTATGCCGATAAAACAAACGAGTCAGAAACACCATCTTACGTAGCCCCAGAAGAACCCGATGAACCAATAGAGGGCGAAGAAGATTCAAACATTAGCATTTTATAAAAACATATACTAAAATTAAAGGTGAGGAAAATTATGAAAAAAACAGTTAAATCAATATTTCTTTCCATATCAATTATTTCAGTTTTGGTTATGGTATTTCTTCTTGCATCATGTAAAGATGGTGACTGTGAGCACCCATACACTTCCGTAGAAATCACAGAAACAGCACCATCATGCACCGTAAGAGGAGAAAAGGTCTTTAAATGCACAAAGTGTAACACAACTCTAAAAATAGAAGTATATAAAGATGCTTTAGGTCATACATGGGACGAGGGCAAAACAATAGTAGCTCCAACATGTGATAAAATGGGTACAAGAAAACACACATGTCGTGTTTGCGAAACAGAAAAGATCACATCCGTTACAGCACTCGGACACGAGTGGAATACTGGTAGCATTGTAAAGCCAGCAACATGCACACAAAATGGTGTAGCTATGTATTTATGCTTAACCTGTGGCACAACCAAGCAAGAAACCATCTCTGCATCTCACTCATGGGGCGCGGGCGTAGTTATTAAACCAGCAACCTTTGCAGAACCAGGCATTATGGCATATGCTTGTACACAAGATGGCTGTGAGGCAACAAAAATAGAAGAAATCCCTGCAACAGGTGACGCACCAGAAAGCGGTGCAGAATGTGAGCACGTATATGATGAAGGCGTAGTTGCAACAGTAGCTACATGCACAACAGATGGCGTTAAGATATTTACATGTACTGTTTGCGGAGAAACAAAGACAGAAGAAATTCCAGCAACAGGCGAGCACACAGAAGAAGTTTTTGCAGCAGTAGCTCCAACATGTGGTGCAACAGGTCTTACAGAAGGTAAGAAGTGCTCAGTATGTGACACAGTAACAGTTGCTCAAGAAGAAGTTCCAGCAACAGGCGAGCACACAGAAGAAGTTGTTGCAGCAGTAGCTCCAACATGTACAGCAACAGGTCTTACAGAAGGTAAGAAATGCTCAGTATGTGACACAGTACTAGTTGATCAAGAAGAAGTTGAAGCTCTTGGTCACACATTTGTAGCAGCAGAGCCTGTTCTTGATGAAACAGGTTTCTACAATGTATATGCTTGCGCTTGTGGTGAAGAAAAAAATGTTAAGGACGAAACATATGTTGTTGTTACAACAGCTGAAGCAGCTCAAGCAGCTCTTGACGCAGCAGTAGCAAACCAAAAAATCGTTCTTTATGGTGACAAAAACTTCGGTACAATCACACTTTCAGGCGAGCTTGAAAATGTAACAATCACAGCTGCAAATGGTGCAAAGGTTTCAAGCATCGTTATCGCTGCTGATGCTAATATCAACGGCTTAACAATTAAGGACGCTTCATTCGCAACAGAGGGCGGCGTATACTTCTTTAACAAGGACAACGCTGCAGTAGTTAAGAACGTAGTATTTGACGGCTGTACATTTGACGGTACAAACCTTTCAAACAACGTTATCAACATCTGGACAGACGTTGAAAATCTCACAGTAAACGCTTGTGAATTTAAGAACCTTGATTGGAACACATTTCCAATTATGCTTAATGGCACAACACTTGGTGAAGTTAACATTACAAACAACGTAGCTGACAACTTTGCACAAAGATTTGTTCGTGTTGCTAATGCTCAAACAGGTACAATCACAATCACAGGTAACACTCTTACAAACTGGATGTACATTGAAGGCACAGATACAAACGATGCTGAAATCTTCAAGGCTTCAGATTGTGCAGAAGAAGTTGTTATAACATTTGAAAACAACACTCTCGACGGTGTAGCTCTTGGTGCATTAGAAGTAGACGGTGCAAATCTCGTTGTTAAGGCTGACAAGACAAACGAGACAGAAACACCTGACTATGTTGCTCCTTAAACACCAGATGTTGGCGAAAACGAAGGTACTGAAAACGAAGGTACTGGCGACGTTGAATAATTAAATCCAGTAGCAAAAGGGGACGCAAAAGCGCCCCTTTTTTATAGCCTCCACTTGTGAGGGGAGGGGGACCGCTCCGCGGTGGAAGGGTAGTCCTCTTGTCACCCTAATCCTCATCACCTGTCACCCTGAGCGATAGCCGAAGGGTCTAATTCTTTTAAAATGACATGCGTAGAAGGGTGGTCCCCCCCATCCCCCATAAAAACAAAAAGCCCAAGCGCTTTGTAGGGGGTTGGCGCCCTCGACAACCCGTCACTAAGAAAACAAACTAACTTTTAAAGGATGCAATAAGCAAAAAAGGAACAGAGAAGTGCTCTCTGTTCCTTTTTAATTAATCATTAAATTTAAATGTACCAGAAATAAAGGTAGCCCCACTTGAGTCAACCGTTAATAGTCCACCCTCACAGGTAGCCTCCTTTTTGGTTTCTTCATCAAGCCACACAGCACAAGGTGCGCTTTTAACCGCGGTTACAAACGGAATATGCCCTGCCATAATAGCAAGCTCACCCTCAACACCACGCACATCAAGCTTATAAGCCTCACCATCAAAAATATTGCCGTTTGGCGAGGAAATCACTAACTTAAAGGTCTTCATAATTATAACCTCTTAGCCTTTTCAACAGCCTCATCAATAGTGCCAACAAATAAGAAAGCACTCTCAGGCAAGCTATCATGCTTACCCTCTATAATTTCCTTAAAGCCACGAATAGTTTCGCTAATTGGCACATAAGTACCCTTAATACCAGTAAACTTTTCAGATACATCAAATGGCTGAGACAAGAAACGTTGAATTTTTCTTGCTCTTGCAACAAGCAACTTGTCCTCATCAGAAAGCTCATCCATACCCATAATTGCAATAATGTCCATAAGCTCATTATATCTTTGCAAAATTCTTTGTACCTCTTTTGCAACATAATAATGCTCACTACCAACAATATCAGGGGAGAGAATTCGGCTTGTTGACTCAAGAGCGTCAACCGCAGGGTAAATACCCTGTGAAGCTATATTTCTTGCCAAAACTGTGGTTGCATCAAGA
>JAZOCP010000025.1:0-3175 GCA_045596585.1 Eubacteriales bacterium | reverse complement strand
TTCTGCAAAAATATTGACTTTTTTGTAAAATATGTTATTATATATTATATAATATTTCTTAGGAATGTATTTTATTCTTATTTGTATTAGTTATGTTCTAATTGGCATTTTTTGTGCTGATTATTTCATATAAATATTTTAGAAGGAGGTTAATTTTATGGACAATATGAATGTAAACAACGAAGTACAAGAAGAAGCTGTTGTAGCTGAAAATGAAGCTGATGTAGAAGTGTACGAAGAGAAAAAGCCATCTTCTATTTTTGGTCTTATTTCAATGATAACAGGTATTGCATCTCTTGCTATAATGATTTTGTCATGGATTGTTCCATTGCTTTCATGCTGCGTATGCTTACTCTGTGTAGTAGGTATTTTGGAAACAATTTTATGGGTTGCGCAATTCTTTTTACCACTCTTAATTATTGTAAGTATAGTTTTCGCTATCATTGCATTTGTTAAGAAGTCAAACAAGCTTTACCCAATTATCGGTTTATCAACTTCTATACCTGCGCTTTGCGCATCTGTAATCCAATTTATTGTTGGTCTAATCGCTTTTATTATATTCTTTGCAATTAGAATTCTTCCATTAATTTTAGCATTAATTGGTAGTATGTTCTCTGCATAAATAGGTTGGTAGTTTTATGGAAAATAAAGATATTAATAAAATTATTGCAGAACAAGAAAGAGCTAAAGAAAAGCCTGAAACTTCTTTAGGAATTGCCTCCTTAGTTTTTTCTATTCTTTCTTTAGTCTCACATTTTATTACGCTTCCAATGAGCGCGTACTTCCCTTTTATAGGCTTGTTCCTTGCTCTTGGTGATAAGGTTAAAAACAAAAAAATGACAGCATATGGTAAGATTGGTCTTATTATTTCAGTTGCTGCTTATGCAATAACTGTTGCAATTACCCTTTTAACTGTATTTTTAATTGTTGCATTTTACGTTCTTTATTTCTTTATCTTTATTATATTAGCTGGTTTTGTAGCTTAAGCGTAATCAATTTACATATTTAAAAGCATCCTTTTTTGGGGTGCTTTTATTTTTTTGCATATTCTTATCTTTGTTTGAATATTCTTTAATAGATATTTTAGATACACCGAAAGGACGGATTATTAATGAATATATACGAGGATATTGCTAAGCGTACAAATGGAGAGATTTACATAGGTGTGGTGGGTCCTGTCAGAAGTGGTAAATCTACCTTTGTAAAAAAACTAATGGACAATTTGGTTTTACCGAATATTGAGTCAGAATATGACAAGGAGCGCGCAAGAGATGAAACTCCACAAAGTGGCTCTGGTAAAACTATAATGACAACAGAGCCAAAATTCATCCCTGACGAGGCGGTAAGCGTCAATATTGGTAACACGAGCATGAAGGTTAGACTTATTGACTGCGTTGGGTACATGGTAAATGGTGCTAATGGTGCAAGTGACGAAAATGGCCCACGTATGGTAATGACACCATGGGACAAAAAGCCTATGGAATTTGAGCGCGCTGCTGAG
Organism: Eubacteriales bacterium; assembly: GCA_045596585.1. Taxonomy (GTDB): domain Bacteria; phylum Bacillota; class Clostridia; order Oscillospirales; family CAG-272; genus RGIG2000. Next base: position 1,674 of record JAZOCP010000025.1, on the reverse strand, counting down.
CTTGGCACTAAAAAGGTAATTTGTGACCACTCAACGGTTGGTATTGTGCTTACAACAGATGGCACATTTGGGGAAATCCCAAGAGATAGCTATATTGAGGCTGAAAAACGTGTTATATCGGAATTAAAATCGATTAATAAGCCATTTGTTATCGTTTTAAACTCACAAAATCCTGCCTCAGAAGAAGCAAACGAGCTTGCAGTTAGCCTTGAAGAACAATATCAAGCACCTGTCGCTTTAGTAAATGCGCAAGAGCTTGATGCAGTTGATTTTGATGGCATTTTTGAGCTAATTTTAGGTCAATTTAGTATAAATGAAATAAGAATTAATTTACCAAGATATATAGCCTCCCTTGAGCCTGAGCACTGGCTAAAGATAAGTCTTTTAAATAGTATCAGGGAGTCACTGTCTTGTGTGTCAAAAATTGATGATATAAAGAAGGCTGTTTCAGAGCTTAGCGAAAATGAATATATTGATGGTAAATGTGAAGAAACGGTTGATTTGGGCATTGGTGAAATAGATATAAATGTTAATCTAAAAAATGAGCTTTATTATCAAATAATGAGCGAGATTTGTGGCATTGAAATTAAAGATGATGAGGATTTATTCTTAAATATCAAGGAGTTAAGCGAGGTAAGACGCGAATATGACAAATTTAGAGATGCAATTGAAGAGGTAAATGAGGGTGGATATGGTATTGTTTTGCCAGACGTTGAGGACATGACACTTGAAGAGCCAGAAATCGTTAAGCAAGCTGGTGGTTATGGAGTAAAGCTAAAGGCATCTGCACCATCAATTCACCTTATACGCGCATCAATAAACACTGAAATTAATCCTATAGTTGGCAGTGTTGAGCAAGGCGAGGAAATTGTAAAAAATATGCTTGCCGAATTTGAAAACGACCCTCTTAAGCTTTGGGAATCAAATATGTTTGGAAAATCACTTTATGAATTAGTAAACGAAGGACTACACGCTAAGCTTGAGCATATCTCTGAGGAATCAAGGAAAAAGCTATCAAGCACATTATCAAGAGTTATCAACGAAGGTGCAAATGGTTTAATCTGTATTTTACTATAAAAAAGGAACGCTCTCATGTAAAATAGAGAGCGTTTTTTGTAGAATTTTGTATTATTATATGCTCATATGTAAATACGTTCAATTTAAAAGCAAGGAAAAAGAGCCGATAATTGTGTGAAATCAGCTCTTTTTTTACTATATATAGTATTATTATAAAAATCCTTCTTCAAGGAACTTTTCAGCAAGTGCAAGGCAACCTTCCTTATTTGGATGTCCACCATATCTTGATAGATTTTGATTTGGGAAATCTTGTCCCCAAACACTAACTGTATCAAAGATCTCTACCTTTTTCGATAGCTTGTTATTTATAAAATCATTTACCTCTTGCCATTTTTCGATTTTTTCATCCTGCCAATCAAATGGTGGAACGGTAAATAATATTACTCTTACGCCTTCATTTTTTAATATTTCTACTATTTTTTTGATGTTTTTCTTGATTTTATCCACCTTAAAGCCTTGGCAAATATCGTTAACACCTATGCAAACGGTTACAATATCAAGATTTTTTGCACGATTTAGCCAAATTCCATCGGTTGCAATATCATCCGCCCTGCCATAACCGATGCCTAAGTTCCAAAATGAGTATTCTTCACTTGA
>JAZOCP010000024.1:0-2887 GCA_045596585.1 Eubacteriales bacterium | reverse complement strand
GTAGCTATGTTTGTTGCTCTATTTACACTTGTATATAGGTGGAAGGCGCTCATCCCCTTATACGTTTATGTTGGTTTGATGGGTATTTATTCTGGACTTGCCTTGTGGTGGGTGCCATATCTTTATATATGGACTATTTTATGGGCAGTAATAATGCTCATTCCTAAACGTGCAAATGATAAATTGAAGTTTATTTTTTGCATTATTCTATGTTCACTGCATGGTCTTTTGTTTGGAATTTTGTATGCACCTATGCAGGCTTTAATGTTTGGGCTTTCCTTTGAGGCAATGATAACTTGGATTATTACAGGCACTGCCTTTGATATTGTACATATGTGTGGTAACTTTGCAATGTCCTTTCTTATAATTCCTCTATATAAGGTGATGAAAAAAATAATATAAAAAACGGATGCTATGAAGCATCCGTTTTAATTTTTAGCGGGGGACGTGTACGTTTTTAGTTGTTTTTCAGCTTAGATTCCTTCCAAGGGGTAAGCTTTTCGCCCTTTACTATAAATGCGCGCTTTGCAAGACGTGCCATTGGGGTGTCACAATATAGGTCAGAGTAAAACTCATCAACCTCTGCATCTGGAAATAGTGCTCTAAATCTAACAACCTTTTCTTCTCCATGGCAGTTTTTACCCTCGAAAATACCAGTATGCTTGTCTGTCCTTGATGCCATAAGCTTACCAACGCCAAGACGAGCACAAATAGGCTCAAGCAAAAATTCAGGAGATGCTGAAATTATTACATCATCTGGTTGTTTCATGTTAAGATACCATTTATGTATTTTCTTTTCCTTTTCGTCCCAAAACTCCTCAACTGCCTTGTCTATATCGTCAATATATTTAACAAGTGCAAAGAATTTTTGCTTAAAGGTTAGCTTTTTAACTATTCTTAAGCCATAAAGTGCGCCAAAAAAGATACAGCGGGGTAGATTTTTTATTGTCCTTGGGTATTTGCGTAGGCAGAAACGGAAAAAATCAAAGGAGCTATCTCCATGATATATTGTTCCGTCAAAATCAAATACATTCATTTATTCTCCCTTGAAAAAAGGTGCTTATTCGGCACCCTTTTCATCCTCTTGAATTTTTGTCACGTGTACTTCCTCTATGCGCTTTGGTCCGATTTTTGTAATTTCAAACTTTAAGCTTTGGTAATCAAAGGTATCACCAACGTGTGGGAAGGTTTGAAGCTCTTTCATAATAAAGCCATTTAATGTTTGAGGTATGTCCTCTTCATCATCAAGCTTTAATTCAAACTTTTCAATGAAATTATCAAGCTCTGTTGAACAGTTAACAATAAAGCTACCATCCTCAAGCTCCTTATAGTCGTCTGAGATTTCATCGTGCTCATCAAAGACGTCACCAATTAGCTCCTCGATAATATCTTCCATTGTTACAATACCCATTGTTCCACCGAACTCGTCAACTACAACAGCCATGTGGCATTTCTTGGATTTTAGAACCTGAAGTAGGTCTGCGATTTTAATATGCTCGGACACGTGTACGGGTTTTTTAAGGTGTTTTGTAATAGTTTTGTTATTATTATGGTATGCAATAAAGAAATCCTTCTCGTGTAAGATACCAATAATATCATCAAGGTCCTCCCCATAAACAGGAAGACGTGAATATGCGTTTTCTATAAATATTTTTGCAATATTTGGTACTGACTCATCCTTAGAAATTGCACAAATATCGACACGGGGTGTGAGAATATCGCCTGCACACACATCGTTAAACTCAATAGCTGAACGAATAAGGTCGCCCTCATCAGACTCAAGGGTACCGTCCTCCTCTGCCTCGTCAACGATGGTAATTAGCTCTTCTTCTGTATATGTTGATTGCTCCTTTGAGCGGAAGATTAAGCCAAGTAATTTACTCCAGCCACCAAAAATAAGACTAAGTGGCATTAAAATAATGATTACAAGATTTATAAACGGTGCAAGAAGCATTGCCATTTTGTCAGCATTTTGTCTTGCAATTACCTTAGGGGAAATTTCACCGAATATTAAAACAGCAACTGTTACTACAATTGTTGAAACGGTTGAAGCCAAGCTCTCATTATTTTGGAATAAGCCGATAAAAAATATTGTTGCAATTGAAGAAAGTGTAATATTTATTATGTTATTACCAATTAATACGCTTGTTAAAAATCTATCGTACTTGCTTTCTATTTTTGAAACCAAAATTGCACGCTTGTTGCCATTTTGTGCAAGGTTTTTCATCCTTATTTTATTAAATGATGTAAATGCTGTTTCCGTTGATGAGAAAAATGCGGAAAATGCAAGTAAAATTATCATTATAATAGGAAATACGATATTTGTAGCGCCTGGGTCTGCCATAAAAATTTGTGTAATAAAGTTAGTATTACTAGGGTCTGCGTCCATTTAAAAATAGTCCTTTCAGAAAATAATTTCAACTATTATAGCATATATATATAATTATGTCAAGTAATATTGTGGTTTTGTCTAAAGAAGTAATATATCTATGCCACAAAGAACAAGAACATTTCTTACTATAAAATATAGTATGGCTGCGATTATAAACAAAACAAGGATAGGTATATCTCTCCACTTAAAATAGCCACGTAGTGTGCCTATTTTCATAAAGAATAAAAGCCTAATATCATAATAAAGGAATAAAATTATTCCTAATGGTACAAAAGGGTTATACTTAAATGCATCGGCAATTCTAAATTGCATTAGGCTTTCAACAGCGCGTGTGCCACCACAGCTAAGACAATATAAGCCTGTTAATTTATTAAAGCCACATTGTGATAAGCCAAGCTGTCTATTTATCAGAATTATAAACATATATGTAGCGGCTAATGCTATCAAAAGTAGATTTATTAGTACCCAAATTGTTATTCTTTTTTTCATATTAAT
>JAZOCP010000023.1:0-4666 GCA_045596585.1 Eubacteriales bacterium | reverse complement strand
CGCTTCTACAACCTCGGCTTTAATATTGAGGCAACAGAGGGCACAGCTAAGTTCTTAAAGGAGCATGGAATTAGAACAAGAGTTAAGGCAAAGATTGGCTCAGGCTCAAGCGATATTCCAGAGTCAATGCGTCAAGGTCATGTTGCTTATGTTATCAACACAAGTGACCTCGACACCGACCAAGGTAAAAAGGACGGTTACCAAATAAGACACTTAGCAATTGAGAATAATATCTCACTCTTTACCTCACTTGATACAGTAAGAATCTTGCTTGACGTACTTGAGGAAATCACAATTACTATTTCAACAATAGATGCATAATTGTCAAAAAGGGCGCTAAGCGCCCTCTCTTGGCATATAAAAAGCATTATGAAATATAAAAATTGCGATACATACGATGGCACGTGGTTCAAGGGGCTAAAGCCAAGCAAATGAAGAATTACATATGCCGATGGCAAAACCAAAGAAGGCATATTTATAGATGGAAGATTAGTTAACGGAGAGAAATAAAATGGATAAGCTCTACTTAAATGACGAAAATGTTTTTTTAAACGATGGTGAACCATATACAGGCAAGGGCACATATAAATGGGACAATGGAGATAGCTACGAGGGTGACTTTTTAAATGGTCAGCGCACTGGCATTGGTAAATATACATGGGCAAATGGCTCATTCTACGTTGGCGATGTAAAGGATGGCAAGCATCATGGTAAGGGAAAGCTAACTTGGTCAAGTGGAGAGATCTATGAGGGTGATTTTTTCGAGAATAATATGACAGGAAAGGGAAAAATCACTTGGACAGATGGCTCATATTATGAGGGAGATTTCCAATCGGGCGCTCTAACTGGAAAGGGCAAAAGGGAATGGCAGGATGGCACTTATTATGAGGGTGACTTCGTAAACGGAAGATGGCATGGCGTAGGTACATATAGATGGGCAGATGGCACAATCTACACAGGTGACTGGGTAGAGGACAACCGTACTGGTAAGGGTCGATACGTGTGGCCAAATGGTGAATTTTACGAGGGAGAATTTCGTAATAATAAGCGCCAAGGTACAGGAAAAATGGCATACGCAGATGGTAGAGTTTTCGAGGGTGCGTGGCTTAACAATAAGCAAATAGGAAATGGTGTCCTATACGACAACGATGGTAGCGTTTGGGAGGGCTATTTTATAGATGGTGAAAAAACAGCCAACGTAAAACGCAGAATAAACAGAGAAAGAAAAGATACAATTTATGTTTTAAATTACCTTTATTATTGCAAGGGAGAGCCATATACAGGTCACGGAAAATGTGAGAATGAAGGAAACATTTACGAGGGCGACTTTGTAAATGGACGTCAAGAAGGTAAGGGAAAGCTTACATTTTATAATGGCGATATCTACGAGGGTGACTTTTTAAGTGGCAACCGTACAGGAAAGGGCATATACACATGGCAAAATGGCAATGTATATGAGGGAGATTTTATAGACTGTGAGCGCACAGGAAAAGGTAAATACACATGGTCAAGCGGTGAAATTTATGAGGGTGACTTCATAAACGGAACAATGCATGGCAAGGGCAAATATATCTGGAAAAATGGTGATATCTACGAGGGTGACTTTCAGGACCACAAATTTCAAGGAAAAGGCAAGATGACAAGGTTAGATGGTTCTTTTTACGAGGGTAACTGGGTAGATAATAAATGGCAAGGCAAGGGAAAGATTGTAAAAGTCAATGGCGAGACTTACGAGGGAGACTTTGTAGATGGAAATCCTACAGGCATAGGAAAGCTAACCGTGTTTGACGATGGCGTATATGAGGGTAGCTTTTTAGATGGCAAGCTCCACGGAGAGGGTAAATATACCTCCGAGGGTGGCGATATTTTTGAGGGCACCTTTGTAAATGGTCAGCTTTATGGCGAAGGAAAAATTACATATGCCGATGGCAAAACCAAAGAAGGCATATTTATAGACGGAAGATTAGTTAACGGAGAGAAATAAAATGGGTAAGCTCTACTTAAATGACGAAAATGGTTTTTTAAACGATGGTAAACCATATACAGGCAAGGGCACATATAAATATGCAAATGGCGATGTTTACGAGGGCGACTTTTTAAATGGTAAGAAGCATGGCAAGGGCGTATATAAATGGAGAAAAGGATTCTTCGCTCGCGATGTTTACGAGGGTGACTTTTTAAATGGTAAGATGCATGGCAAGGGCAAATTTACATGGGCAGATGGCTATGTTTACGAGGGGGACTTTGTAGAAGGTGAGCGCACAGGCAAGGGCAAGCTTACGTGGCCAAATGGCTATGTTTACGAGGGCGACTTTGTAAACAGTAGTCGCACAGGCAAGGGCACATGTAAATGGGCAAATGGCGATGTTTACGAGGGCGACTTTGTAGAAGGCGAGTGCCATGGCACAGGAAAAATGACATACGCAGATGGTAGAGTCTTTGAGGGTGAGTGGCAAAACGATAGCCAAATAGGAAATGGTGTCCTATACGACAACGATGGTAGCGTTTGGGAGGGCTATTTTATAGATGGTGAAAAAACAGCCAACGTAAAACGCAAAGACAACGAAAAAAGAAACGATACAATTTATGCTTCAAATAACGTTTACTACTGTAATGAAAAGCCATATACAGGCAATGGAAAATGTGAGTTTGAAGGAAATATTTACGAGGGCGAGTTCGCAAATGGAAAGCAAACAGGCATAGGAAAGCTAACTGTGTTTGACGATGGCGTATATGAGGGTAGCTTTTTAGATGGAATTTTACACGGAGAGGGTAAATATACCTCCGAGGGTGGCGATATTTACGAGGGCGAGTTCGCAAATGGAAAGCGAACAGGCATAGGAAAGCTAACTGTGTTTGACGATGGCGTATATGAGGGTAGCTTTTTAGATGGCAAGCTCCATGGAGAGGGCAAATATACCTCCGAGGGTGGCGATATTTTTGAGGGCACCTTTGTAAATGGTCAGCTTTATGGTAAAGGCAAAATTACATATGCCGATGGCAAAACCAAAGAAGGCATATTTATAGACGGAAGATTAGTTAATTAAGAGAAATAAACCAAAGGAGGTGTGACCGTGGAGGCAATAGAGTTTAAAAACGGAACATATAATGGAGAGCGTGATAAAAATGGCTTTTGCTCGGGACAAGGAAAGTTTGTTTGGAACAATAATATGACCTATGAGGGCAACTGGGAAAACAACCAAATAAATGGCTATGGTAAGCTCACCTGGAAAAACGGAAACATCTACGAGGGCGAATTTAAAAACGGAAAAATCGACGGAAAGGGTAGCTTTATATTCGCCAAAAAGGGTATCATTTATAAAGGTAGCTTCTTAAATGGAATAATCCAAGGTAAGGGCACCATAATTGATGAAAAAAAGCAACAAATAATTTACGATGGTGGCTTTTTAAATGGTAGGCCAAATGGAAAAGGAAAATACTTTTTTGAAAATGGCGATGTTTATGAGGGCGAGTTCGCAAATGGAAAGCGAACAGGCATAGGAAAGCTAACTGTGTTTGACGATGGCGTATATGAGGGTAGCTTTTTAGATGGACTTTTACACGGAGAGGGTAAATATACCTCCGAGGGTGGCGATATTTACGAGGGCACATTTGCAAATGGTCAGCTTTATGGTAAAGGAAAAATTACATATGCTGATGGCAAAACCAAAGAGGGTATATTTGTAGATGGCAGATTAATTAACGGAGAAAAATAAAATGGCAAAAAGCATCTATGAAAAGGATGATATATTTTATCGTGCTAAAAAGCCATATACAGGCAAGGGCGAATTTGTGTTTGCAAATGGCGATACATATAAGGGTCGCTTTGTAGATGGTAAGCCAAATGGCAAGGGTAGGCTAAGCTACGGTGCTGGTGGCTATTACGATGGTGACTTTGAAAATGGACAGCGCACCGGCACAGGCACTGAGGTATTATCAGATGGTACAAGATACGATGGTGACTTCAAGGGTGGCAAATATCACGGTAATGGAAAAATATCATGGAAAAATGGAGATAGCTACGAGGGTGACTTCGTGGGTGGCAGGCGTACTGGAAAGGGCAAATTTATCTGGTCAAACGGTAATGTTTACGAGGGTGACTTTTTAGATGGCTGGCGACACGGTCAGGGCACTTATACATATTTAAAGGGAAATGTTTATGAGGGTGACTGGAAGGAAGGCAAGCGCACAGGCAAGGGCAAGTTTACGTGGCCAAATGGTGCTTACTACGAGGGCGACTTTGTAAACAGCAGTCGCACAGGCAAGGGCGTATATGTATGGCCAAATGGTGAGCGCTATGAGGGGGACTGGTTGGACGGTCAACGTCATGGTGTCGGCATGATGATATATAAGGACAAAAGGGTCTTCGATGGCGAGTGGCAAAACGATAGACAAATAGGAAATGGCACATTAAAAGATAAGAATGGCTACGTTTGGGAAGGCTACTTTATAGATGGCAAAAAGACAGAAAATGTAAAGAAAAAAGAAGTAAATTTAAAGGAGCTAACCTTACAGGGTGGCGACACCTACGAGGGTGAGCGCGCAAATGGTAAAATTACAGGACTCGGAAAGCTATCTGTGTTTCACGATGGTGTATATGAAGTTAGCTTTTTAGATGAAATTTTACACGGAGAGGGTAAATATACCTCCGAGGGTGGCGATATTT
>JAZOCP010000022.1:0-4078 GCA_045596585.1 Eubacteriales bacterium | reverse complement strand
ATCCGTTTGTTCTCTTTCTTTATCCCCAAGGGGGAAAATCCCGATCAGTACAAGGAAGAGGTTATCAGACGGCTGAAGATTTTTGTTGAACTCGCTCAGAATTCCGGCATCACCCTCTGCCACGAAAATGAAAAGGGTATTTTTGGAGATGATACACTCTCTTGCCTAAAAATCCACAAGGAATATAAGGAAATTAAGGCGGTTTTTGACCCTGCAAACTTTGTTCAATGTGGCGTTGATACAAAAGAGGCTTGGGCGCAGCTTAACCCTTATGTTGATTATATGCACATAAAGGACGCCTTAGAAAGCAAGCATGTTGTACGTGCAGGATACGGAATTGGTAATATTGAATACCTAATTGGCGAATATTCAAAAATGGGTGGCGAGGTTTTAACTCTTGAGCCACACTTAATGGAATTTAAGGGTCTTTCCGAGCTTGAAAATGGTGAGAGCCTTAGCCAAATTCCTGTATATGATGATACAAATGTAGCATTTGATGCGGGCACAGATGCACTAAAGGTAATTTTAGATAAATTAAATTTGAAATATTGAGGCGTAATATGGAAATCGGAGCACAATTTTATACTTTAAGAGATAAATGCACTAACATTAAGGATTTTAGTGAAGCACTTGCACGCATTGCCGATATCGGCTTTAAGGAAGTGCAAATTTCAGGCGTTTGCCAGTATGAGCCTGAATGGTTAAGAGACGAGCTTAAGAAAAATGGTCTTAAATGCGTTTTAACACACTGGGGCGCAGAGGACGTAAGAGATAACACCGCTGAGGTTATTAAAAAGCACAAGATTTTTGGCTGTAACAACATCGGAATTGGTGTTATGCCTGGTTGGGTTAGCTGGGAAAACTACGTTGCCTTCGCACGCGACTTTAAGGAGCCAGCCAAGCTAATTAAGGAAAGTGGCGCAAAATTCTTTTATCACAACCACGCATTTGAATTTAGTCGCTGTCCTGATGGCGAATACTACTTTGACAAAATTTTAAATGCCTTCACTCCTGAGGAATTAAGCATCACTCTTGACACCTACTGGGCTGCCCTTGCAGGTATGGAGCTTTCCGACCTAATTCCAAGATTAAATGGCAGACTTGAGTGCGTACACCTAAAGGATTTAGCAGTTGTTGACAATGCCCCTTCAATGGCAGTAGTTGGCGAGGGTAACATTAACTTTGAAAAGCTACTTCCTCTTTTTGAAAAGGCAGGCACTAAGCACCTTTTAATTGAACAGGATGACACACATGGCGAGTGCCCATTTGAGTGTCTAAAAAGAAGCTATAAAAACTTGAAAGCGATGGGACTATAATATGGAAAAACTAAGACTTGGACTTATTGGCTGCGGTAACATTGGTGTTGTTCACACCGACAATATTGCAGGTGGCAAATGCCCTGAGATTGTACTTGCAGCAGCATGTGATTTAAAGGATGAAAAGCTTGAGGCAATTAAAGAAAAGGTGCCAGACGTGTCGCTATTTCACGATGCCGAGGAAATGATGAACTCAGGAAAAATAGATGCTGTTTTGGTTGCTGTGCCTCACTATGACCACCCAAAATATGCTATTATGGCAATGAAAAAGGGACTTCACGTTTTAATTGAAAAGCCTGCTGGTGTATATACAAAGCAGGTTATCGAAATGAATGAGGTTGCAAAGGATTCGGATGTTGTGTTTGGTATTATGATGAACCAACGTACAAACTGCATCTATCGAAAAATGCGTGAGATTATAAAGAGTGGTCGCTTAGGCGAAATTAAGCGTACTAACCTAATTATCACCGACTGGTACAGACCTCAAATTTATTATGATTCAGGTGACTGGCGTGCAACATGGTCTGGCGAGGGTGGTGGTGTTTTACTTAACCAATGCCCACACAACCTTGACCTTTGGCAATGGATTTGTGGTATGCCAACTAAAATCCACGCAAAATTGCACTATGGCAAGTGGCACGATGTTGAAATTGAGGACGATGTTAGTGCATACTGTGAATATGCAAATGGCGCAACAGGTGTTTTTGTTACAACAACTGGTGATACCCCAGGCACAAACCGTTTTGAAATTACTCTTGAAAAGGGCAAGCTTGTTGCCGAGGACGGAAAGCTACTTATGTGGGAAAATGAGGTTACAGAAAAGGAATTTTCAAAAACTAATGATAACCCGTTTGCGCGTCCTGGCTTTACCTTTACCGAGGTTGAAACTGATGGTCAAAACCCACAGCACGCAGGTGTTTTAAATCAATTTGCTGATGCTATTTTACACGGCGGCACACTTGTTGCCCGTGGTGAGGAGGGCATAAACGGCCTTACAATTTCAAATGCAATGCACCTTTCCTCTTGGCTTGGCAAGGAGGTTGATTTAACCAACTTCGATAGTGAGCTTTTCTATGAGGAATTAAAAAAGCGCATTGCCACCTCCCGTCGTAAAACCACAACTCGCGAGGTTGGTACAGTTGATATGAACGCATCCTTTGTTAAGGACCACTATCATATGAAATAATTTAAAAGCACCCAAAAGGGTGCTTTTTTTGTTGCATTATTTTATTTGTAATGATATAATATGCTTAGTTTATTTTAACGGGGGATTTTATGAAAAAGCTACTTTTATCACTTAAGCTAATGCTTATCATGATGAAAACAGGTGCATTTACCTTTGGTGGTGGCTATGCTATGATTAGCCTTTTGCACTCTGAATTTGTAGAAAAGCTGGGCTACATAACTCATGATGAGTTTATGGATGTAGTTGCAATTGCTGAGTCCACTCCTGGACCTATTGCAATTAATATGTCAACCTATATTGGCTACAAGCGATGTGGCTTTTTAGGTGCGGTTTTATCAACGCTTGGTATGTGTCTGCCCTCATTTTTAATAATCTTTTTAATTTCTCTTTTCTTTAATGACTTTCTTGAAATTAGGTGGGTTGCAAATGCCTTTCATGGAATTCAAATCTGTGTTATTTATCTAATTTTATCAGCAGGCATCAAAATGATAAAGCAACTGAAAAAATCAGCCTTTAATATCATTATCTTGGTGCTTACCGCTGTTTTAATGATAGTCTTTAGCATTTTTTCAGTCAACTTCTCCGCTATTTTCTTTATTTTGATAAGTGGTGGACTTGGGCTTATAATCTTCCTTGTAAAATACCTTAAGGAAAAGACAAGGGGGGACAAAAAATGATTTACTTAGAGCTATTTTTGTCCTTTTTAAAAATTGGCGCCCTTTCGTTTGGTGGTGGGCTTGGCATGATTTCCTTAATTCGCGACGAATGCCTTGGTCATGGTTGGCTTACTGAGGAGGAATTACTTAATTTAGTTGGTGTAGCTGAATCCACCCCCGGTCCTATTGCAATTAATATTGCAACATTTGTTGGCTCAAGCGAGGCAGGATTTTTCGGTGGGCTTTTAGCGACTATTGGTGTTGTTCTCCCTTCATTAATTATAATTTTAACAATCGCTTCCCTTTTTAAAAACCTACTTAAAAAGCAAGCTGTTAATCATACCTTAAATGCAATGCGCCCCGCAATTGTCGGTCTTATAATCGGCATGAGCGTAATTTTAATCTTTAATTTGATTTTTGGCATTACAACTGTAAATTCAAGCTTTTCGTTTGACTATTTTGGCGTAATTATTTTGGCGCTTGTTTGGGCACTTGCCTTTATTTATCAAAAAATCAGAAAAAAGTCAATTTCGCCAATTATTTTAATTGTATTTTCAGGTATGCTTGGTGCAATTTTTTACGCAATATAATTAAAAAAGGTGTCCCTTGGGCGACCTACTGTAAAGCAGGTCGCCCAACGAAATTTGCCCTTACGGGCAAGTGAAATCGCTTCGCGGTGAAATATTTGCTTCGCAAATGTGAAATGTTCGCATGCGCGAACGTGGGCAAATTTCATTTCACATCGAACGAAGTGAGATATTTCACAATGTGCGTTAGCACATTATTTCACGTTTTGCTTGGCAAAACATTTCACTTATATTTACCGCCCGACAATACGCTTTTATAAGTGTAACACACTATACCTTGCAGGGCAATGCGTGTGAAAAGGAGTACGAACAAATCGTCCGTACTCCTTTGTT
>JAZOCP010000021.1:0-3563 GCA_045596585.1 Eubacteriales bacterium | reverse complement strand
GTAGTATGTGCTTTGCGAGGTTGCTGTTATCTTCTCAGAATACTGTGAATATTTATCGGTGTAAATATTTAATACAGTTGTTTGATCATCAATTACTACATTATAAGCAGAATCTATTGCGTCACATGCGCTATAAAGATTGTGCGTACCACCGAGAATTGAAATTGTTCCCTTTTGATTAAGGGTTGTTTCATTTATGTGGCTATTGGTTGTTTTTATGCAGTCACCCTGCTTTGAAATTAGTGTTGTGCTTGCATTGGTGATTTCAACACTATCATTGCCCTTTAATGCATTATCAACACAGGTTACACTAAGGGTTAAATTTTTTATTTGCAAATCATCCTTTGTGTGAACACCATTATTATTTAATGAAACTATTGTTAAACTTCCCTTGCCACAAAGCTCAAGGTCGGAAAGCGAATAAACTGCGCCACTATAAAGTGTCGTGTCGCTCTCGTCAATAGCATCACGATTATCGTAAATATAGTTATCATAGCCGTTTTTAGCCTTTAGTGATATTTCATCACCACTTAAAGCTATTATTGGGGTTGTTTGGTCACAGCTTAATTCAAAGCCATACATTTCAAGCTCAAATTTATAATCATTTACTACATCAAAAACTATGTTTCCATTAAGCTCACCTGAAATTTGATAAACTGTATCTTCGGTAATTTCGCCAAAATAAAGAGTTGTACCATCAAAGATATAGGCATTATCTGTTCCAGAAACATATATGAGTTCAAATGGCAAGCTTTCCTCGACGATTTCCTCAAACAAAATCTCTATTGTATGACTTGATGTTATATTTTCAAGTGTAATTGTTGTGGTAATTTCCTTGGAAATACCATCTACTATTATTTCTTTAATTTTGTAGCCATTATTTGGTGTGATTTCAACTGTAAATGAAGAATTATAGTAAACATCCGTTGTGCCTGTTTTATTTGTAGTCCCGCTTTCATCTGCTACTACTGTAACAGAAAGCTGATTTGCGTTTATATATACCATTGTATTTAAGGTTTCATAAACGTCTATCTCGTTTGGTATAAATGCAACCTCATATTCACCACTTTCGGTAATGATTTGGTCGCCATTTGTCCAAACAAATGTACCTAAAGCATTTGCCTCTCCACCAACAAGCTCTATTTCCTTTAGTGCTTGACCTATGTAAATAGTACTTTCTTGAACAGAAGGCGCGCTAAGTATTTCTGTTTTTAAATATATTGTTTTTTCATAAACGTGACCACAAATTTGGCATGTATATCTTGCAAGACCAGAGGTTGTGTCGGTTGTTGCATGTAAAATCTCTTCGTTTGTATCTATATGTGCCTCATTATTTTTTCTTAATTTCTCATAACCACTATCTGTGCAAGCATACCAGTGATGCGTATCATCATAACTTAGTCTATTGGAATAATTATGCTCTAATTTTGGAGCTGTGACCTCTTTTTTAGAATAACCACATATGCATAAATAGGTAGTATATTCCTCGCTTTCATATGTTGCAGGGGTCACTTCTCCTTTTGTAAAATCATGCTCCTTTTCACCACTTTTTAGGTCATCATAGCCTTTGTCAAGGCAAGCGTACCAGTGATGAGTTTCATTATACATAAGTTCATTAGAATATGTATGCTCAAGCTTTGAAATAGTTGTATATTCAAAGTAATCACAAAGAGCGCACTTATATGTTATTTTTCCCTCTGTTTCATAGGTTGGTGCTTCTTGTGAAAGCTTAGTTAATGAGTGCTCGTGCTCGCCAGCCTCGGGCTCCTCTGTTATATTAGAGCCTCCCTGTGAAGGTGGCGCCATTGGCTCGTGTGGTGCGCCATCCGGCGGTGGATTCATCATATCAAAGCCACCTTGTGGTCTTTCCCTTTTTACACAAGAGGAAAGAATAAATGTAGATATTAAAAACAAGCATATTATTGAAAAAAATCTCTTTTTCATTTTTCGCTCCTTACAATTATTTATATAAATTTAATAAATTAATCTTCAAAATTATTGCAAGAAAAAATAAAAAATCCCACAATTTTGTGGGACTTTTTTTATATTTTTGTAGTTGGAATAGTTTTATCGTGATGCTTAATACGGTTACTAACCTTTTTAGTTTTATCAATTTCGCCAGCCTTTTCAAGTGAAAGCTTAGTAAGGAATGGACCAACGATTTCATAAATGAGAACCGAGAATAAAACGATATTAAGTACCATTTCAGCAATTGGGTGTGTTTTACCAAATACATCTTCAACCATTGTTGCCATACCAAGGGCAACGCCTGCCTGTGGGAACAAGGTAATGCCGAGAAATTTTCTTACATTTGGATCTGCCTTTGAAATATCTGATGAAATTCTTGCGCCAAAATATTTTCCAAAACAACGGAAAATAATATAAACAAGACCGATAACAACAAATACCCAGTTTGCAAATACGCTTAGCTTTAATTCTGCACCGCTTATTACAAAGAATAAAACGTAAATTGGTGCCGTCCAACGGTCAAGACGATCCATAAGCTCGGCTGAGAAGTCACATATATTACAGAATATAGTACCGAGCATCATACAAGCAAGAAGTGAAGAAAATCCTACATGTAATGAAACGCCACCGCCAAAGTTTATTGGGAATTTAATCATTGACACAGCAACTGTAATTAATACAAAGCCAACGGAAACTGCAAGACGCTTTGAGCGTGAGTGGAAAAATCTTTCAATAAATGTAAATATGAAGCCCATTGAAGCGCCAAGCACCAATGAAAGAACAACCTCTAAAATTGGCTCAATTGCAACGGAGATTAAAACCTGCCATGGATTTGCGCCACCAACTGTACCGATTGATTTTGCAATACCAAAGGAAATTGCAAATAAAACAAGACCTACTGCGTCATCAAGTGCAACTACTGGTAAAAGTGTTTTTGTAACAGGTCCGTGTGCCTTATACTGCTTTACAACCATAAGTGTTGCAGCAGGGGCTGTTGCTGATGCTATTGCACCAAGAATAATTGCAGCCTCAAGTGGGAATTTTTCTGGCATAATAAAGTGAAGCGCAATTAATGCTACATCTACAACTATTGTTGTAAATACTGCTTGCAAAATGCCTATTATTGTTGCTTGCTTACCAAATTGCTTTAAATCCTTGAGTCTAAACTCGTTACCGATAGAAAAAGCAATAAAGCCAAGGGCAACATCTGAGATCACCTTAAATTTTTCATTATCAATATTATCATGTGTAAAGCCAAGCCCCTCTACCCCAAATGCACCAAGCAAAAATGGGCCAATGAGCACACCTGCAATTAAATATGCTGTAACAGCAGGGAGATTAACAAGCTTTGCCAGTCTTGATAAAATTAGACCTGCGAATAACGCAGTTGCTAAAGTAAATAAAATTTCCATTTCATACCCTTTAAAATAATTGTAGAGTCGTTTTTAACCTTATCTATTGTAATACTGTAAATATGTTTTGTCAAGTGAAAAAATATTTTTTATTAATTTTATTTTTGATATTAGCTTTTTGTTGCATTTTGTCATAAAATTACCAATTATATTTTCGTTTAATGCAAACATAATAATTACAGA
>JAZOCP010000020.1:0-2379 GCA_045596585.1 Eubacteriales bacterium | reverse complement strand
ATTTCAGGTCACTGGGACCACTATCTTGATGGTATGTTTGTTATGGGAGATCCTGACGATTATACAAAGGAATGCTTTGCACTCCGCCCTATGACTTGTCCATTCCAATACCAAGTATTTTTAAACAAAAAGCGTTCATACAGAGACCTTCCTATGCGTCTTGGTGAGACCTCTACTCTCTTTAGAAACGAGGACAGTGGTGAAATGCACGGTCTTATTCGTGTTCGTCAATTCACAATTTCCGAGGGACACTTAATTCTCCGTCCAGACCAACTTGCTGAGGAGTTCAAGGGTTGTCTTGAGCTTGCTAAATATTGTCTTGAAACTGTTGGTCTTTGGGAGGACTGCACATTCCGTTTCTCACAATGGGACCCTAACCGCACTGACAAGTATGAGGGAACTGCCGAGCAATGGAACGAGGCACAAGAGATTATGGGTAAGCTACTTGATGAAATTGGTCTTGAATATGAAATTGGCATTGACGAGGCTGCATTCTATGGTCCTAAGCTTGACATTCAATGTAAGAACGTATTTGGCAAAGAGGATACAATTGTTACAATTCAAATTGATATGCTTCTTGCTAAGAAATTTGGCATGGAATATGTAGATTCTAACAACCAAATGGCTACCCCTTATATTATTCACCGCACATCTCTCGGTTGCTACGAAAGAACACTCGCATTAATTCTTGAAAAATATGCTGGTGCGCTTCCGCTTTGGCTCTCTCCAACACAGGCAACAATTGTTCCTATAAATTCAGAGTTTGATGAATATGCCAAGGAAATTCAGGCAAAAATGCTTGAAAAGGGCATCCGCGTAACTGTTGATAATAGAAACGAAACCATGGGTAAGCGCATACGCGAGGCTCAGCTTGAAAAAATCAACTATGTTTTAGTTGTTGGTGCAAACGAAAAGGAATCAGGCACTGTATCTCTCCGCGCTCGTGGTGGTGTTAACCTTGGTGCTATGACAATTGACGAAATGCTAAATAAGCTAACTGAGGAAATCGAAAATAAGGTTAGATAATTAAGGAGAAGCTTTATGGCTATTGATAAAACTGCTCTATTTAAAATAGGCTATGGTCTTTATGCTGTAACCTGTAATGACGGCAATAAGGACAATGCATTAATTGTAAACACTGTTATGCAAATTACCGACACTCCCCTGCGTATTTCTGTTACTATAAACAAAAACAATTACTCTCACGATGTTATTTTAAACACAGGCGTTTTAAATGTATGTTGCCTAAGTGAAACAACTCCATATGAGATATTTGAAAAGTTAGGCATGCACTCAGGCAAACATGAGGATAAATTAAATAGTCTTCACACTTGGCAAGCACCAAACGGGCTACCACTTCTTAGCTGTGAGTATATGAATGCTTATTTATGTCTTAAGGTAGTTGACACGGTTGACGTTGGCACGCATACAATATTTATTTGCGACGTAACTGACTCTATGTCCTGCACCAACGAGCCATCTATGACCTATGCATACTATCATGCAAATGTAAAGCCAAAGCCACAAGCAAAGAAAAAGGGCTTTGTTTGTAAAATTTGTGGTTATGTGCACGAGGGGGACACACTTCCCAATGACTTTATTTGTCCTTGGTGCAAGCATAGTGCTGACTTTTTCGAGCCTATCGAAGGGTAATAAAATCTCACAAAAAAAGCGTTGCAATTGCAACGCTTTTTCTTATTTTTAGACACAGGGTGTGGTTTTTTATTCGTTTTGGTCACCAACTATGCCCTCAAGCTCATATATGGTTGTCTTTTCATCAAGGGTTGAGTATTGGACGTGCAAGGTATCTCCTATATGAAGCTCCTTGCCACCGTGACCATCAAGCTCCTCGTTTGTTTTCATTGCTTTTTTAACAGACAGAACTACTAAATTTGCAGGCCAAAAAATATCTCTTATCTGTTTGCCTACTGCAAATGAGCCTGCCTTTACTATTACAGTAGTTTTTGAAACAATTGGTGTTTTGCCCTCGTTTTGCTCCTCTACTCTTGCTTCCATTGCGCTATCATTTATTGACTTTGTCTCAAAAAACTCAGCTATAAAATATGCAAGGAGAGAAACCATAATTACTGAAACAATATTCTCATAGCATGAAAGTGCCTCAAGTGAAAAGACTATCGCAGTAAGAGGTGATTTCATAAAGCCAGACAAGGTTGCAACTATGCCAAGGACTAAAATTATTCCAAAATATTTTTCATCAAGCCCACAAGCAACTAAAATTTTGCCTATAATTGCTGAAAGAGTTGCACCTATTGCAAGCGATGGGATAAACATACCACCACAAATACCATTGGTGTTTGCGCTAATTGTTAATGTTGTGCGCACAAGAAGCACAAATATTAATATACCAATTGTTAACTT
>JAZOCP010000019.1:0-8617 GCA_045596585.1 Eubacteriales bacterium | reverse complement strand
ATAGCCGAAAACAACAGCCATTATAGCTCGAGTTACCATATCATTTGTATTGCCTCGAGAGCTGAACTGCTTTTTTGTCTTGCCAAAATTAAATGGGTCATCGGTGTTTACGCCCTCGGCAGTTAAATTAGATGCGCAAAGTGGCTTAATTTTTAAATATACAGCCTTATAATAGGCTCTTTTTTTCTTTATGTAGCCAGACTCCTTCACGTCTATATCAAAGGATAGACAAACTCCGTTCTCATCGAAGTAGTCCTCATATTTAAGTCCCTCTTTTGCAAGAATTTTTGTGCGCACATTTTTCATTACCCTTTTGTTTTCCTCGTCACAAAATTCATCAAGAAGGTCGATATAGGGTATAATCGCACTTGACGTTTCTGAGTGTAGCTGGTCCGTAGCTTGAGTTCTTTCGTCTCCTTCTCCCTTTTGGATGCCAATTGAACGGAAAATTCCTGTAATAAGTATGCCAACCACCATACTAAGCGCACCTGTTGCTAAAATCTCACCAACACTTTTTCCTGTCTTGGAAATAAGAATAAGAGAGCTTGCTATATAAATGAGTGAAACAAGTAGCACTGAAAAATAGCCGGCATTTTTATAAAACATTTCAATAAAAGCTTTTTTATTATTCATTTTCTACTACCTTCCCGAAACTTTTTTATTTGCCTTTTCCATTTCTTGCACCAAGGCTTGTGCATTTGCCTCAGCACTTTCTTTTATAGATAGCTTTTTCTTCTCTTTTTTAATAAAGATTCCCACTACCATATCAAGCGCCTCACCAATAAGTGCAAGGAAGGAGAAAACCAACAGGTCATCAAGTATTGAATTGAGTAGATATGAAAATCCAAAAACAATTCCAAAAACAGCTATTCGCGACTTAATCTTAAGCTTACCTGCAAGCTTGAGTCCTATTATTACGCAAAGAGCCACTATTCCAAAGCCTAACTTTATTCTTTCAGGTATAGTGCTAATATATTTTTCATGATTTATCAAAAAATAAATTAGCACAGGTAAAACAGAGACGAGAAATGAAAGGGCATAAAGCCCTATTATTTTAAACTTTGCTTTCATTTTCTGTATTTCCTCCAGCTGTGGCTTTTATTTTATTGACAAGTAGTGCCATTTTTTTAGCCTTGCCAGTTCTAACAAGGTCTGGGTTTGATTCACACATGAGTTGAATCATCTCTCCGAACAAGCTCATTTCCTCCTTGAGCTCACCGATTGTGCTTTTTACCTCTGGCAAATCCTTTGTTTGCTCTTGAACGCGAGAAATTTCCTTTTGTAGCATTTTTTTATTATCCGCCAAGCTTGCTTCCCTAAGTGACTTTTCCTCTGAAAATGAATTTTTCAAATTAGTAAGCGAGCGGACAGACCTTTTTATAGAAAAAATAGTTGATAAAAGTCCTGCTATTGCTGTTAGCACACCAACAACGACAGGCACTATTCGTTCTGTTATGTAAAGCTTTAAATCAAATTCCTCTTCTATGCTCTGCTCGTTTTCCTGTGGCATGGTTGTTTCTGCGATGCTCGTGCTTTCGCTCTCTTCTATCAGCTCTTCGCTCACTAATTCCGTTGCTGATGCGCATGAGCGGAAGCAGAATATAAAAACCACTGTAAATATCGCAACTAATACTATTGTCGGTATAAGCTTTTTCATTTTATGCCTCCTTTGTCTTGGCAACTATATAGTCACCTTCTATTTGATAAAAGACCTCTCCCTGTGTCGTAGCTTGTGTATTTTCTTGCTCCTTTAAAGGGTATTTTCCTACCTTTTTAAAGTCCTCATAGTTCGGGTTAGTCTTTATTCTTTTTTGACCTTTTTCGTCTATGTACTCTATTTTGTTTTCCTTGTTTTTTACAAGCTTACCAT
Organism: Eubacteriales bacterium; assembly: GCA_045596585.1. Lineage (GTDB taxonomy): Bacteria > Bacillota > Clostridia > Oscillospirales > CAG-272 > RGIG2000. The sequence continues at coordinate 6,747 of JAZOCP010000019.1, read as the reverse complement.
TTTGTAAGCTGTAAACATTTTTATATGCTAACATCCTCTGTTGCCTCCTCGTAAGTTAATACTACTGTTGTGTCTTCCTCCGCTACACCATAAAGCTCGTTAAATTGGCATTTGTAGCCATCAATGTGTGGTGCTATAACCTGATACTTTGAGCCCTTGCGCACGTCATAACTGCTTGTCCCTTTTATTTCCTCACCCTCATTATTTACATAACATACAGTGAGGAGGACCTTATCCTCATCTTCTAAGGAATAATAGCTAACATCAAGCCTGCTAACCTCTGTATTAGAATTTACGCAAAGCATGCCATCTTGTCCCCTTGGGAGCCTAAGGCCAAGCAAAGCTTTTCCTAAATCGGTATTTGTTATATCGTGTTCGACAGGTGTTTTTCTCTTTGCAAGTACAGTAACAGGGTTGCCCTCTGCATATTTGCTTTGCAAAAATTCTTTAAATACAGAAACATCTTCTGTGCCTGTAAATCTAAATATAAGGGTATAATTCTCTGTTAAAGTGCAAGTGTAATCTCCTGTTTGCATCATTGATGCCGACCACACATCTGTCTTAAAATAGTTGCAATTTAAAACAGTCAAGTCGTTTCCTGATAGTGATACACATATTGTGGGGTATGGTTTCGAGTTTTGGTAGCATTTCATTCCAAACGTACTGTTTGCATATGCGTTATAAACCCAATTCTCTGTACCTGTTAGTGTGCTAAACCAACTGCCTTGTGAGTAGATAACTTTGTTATTAATTCTATCTACCAAAAGTTTATCGTGTTTGCTAAATAGCAAAGGCACAGTCTTGTTCGTTCCCTCTGTGCTGGTGTAAGTAACACTTGTAGGAATTTCTACTGTTTCACGGAAATAAGGCTCATATACAGGGTCGGCTATTGCGCCCTCACATAATAAAAAGGTGTCAATATCAACATATACTTTGGAATTGTTATCGAAGTTAGGGACACCAACCGCACTAACAGTTTTTCCTGCTGTGCTTGTTATTCTTATTCTTGTAAAGTTATAATCTGTTGTGCTTTTATACCCTCCATATGAAAATGTTCCATCTGTGTACCAAAAACAAAAAGGGCGACCAACATTTGTTGCTGTTGGCTGTGAGGCTGTCCAATAGGAAACTGTATATTGTGTGTTTTCTTTAAAACCACCCTCAATCACCATTTGTCTTCCTGCACAGTTGTATGCAATACAATTTCTTGTTTTTCCTGCAACTTCGTCATACACTTCAACTATTTGATGACTCCAAACCGATTTTTTGATTATATTATAATCACAAAGGTTAGTTCCGTGTAGCACTACACTCGTTCCATTGTCATTTACGTTTTCAATAGGAATAGGTGTTTCAGGTGTTGGCACAGTGCTTTCCAAATGATGCCTTATCACAAGATTACAGTTATTTATTAATGCACTATAATAAGTATTATTATCTGAGTTGTTGCCTGTTTCATCGGCAATAGCAATATAAAAAGGTTCCGTTTCAGTTGACTCAAAAATTTGGTTCATTGAGTATAAAACCTTAAATGAATTTAATGCCTCGTTTACACTGAGTATTGTTATATACTCAGGCACTACCTCTAAAAGGCTTGACACCTCTTCAAGAAAAATATTTGCACTTTCTACTCCATCAGGTAAAGTAATTAATTCAGCGCTCCTTAAAATATTACTATATGCACCTGCGACACCATCCTCGATGTTAGCTTCATACGCAGACAAGCTGACTATTTCGTCAACATTGCCTTCAAATTTGTCTTGTTGTGTAGAACCAGTGATTTCTATTTTTTCAAAAGGTAGCCCTTCACTATCTTGTATTTCAACCTTGCTTGTGCCCGAAGCGCTTTTTATTGTCCCAAACGTATAATGGCGTTTGATTAATCGCCTTCTATGTCTGTCAAAACATCTCATTTTATAGCTCCCTTCTAATTAGAAAAGTAATTACTTTTTTCATTACTCTATTACCTCGTAATCCATGGCACCAACCTTAGCTATTATCACTCCAAGCACCTTCTTTATGTTAATTTCATAAAGTCGCTTTGTTACAGGATATAATCTTCCATCAAGTGTATCATCACCTTGGAAAAACACATCGCTTGGTGCATCAAAGCTTGGCGCAGTAGCACCGCACCTAAAATTGATAATTGCCTCAAGACCATCTGTGTTCTCAGGGAGGCTAATCATAAGCTCGGTTATGAGTCCAAGGTTGTACTCGGTATGTGAGGTAAGCTCCAGCTTTGTTTCTGTGCTCTCAACCCTCTTTATACTTTCCTCTTTTCCCTCAAGCTTAATTCGTATCTCTTCAACCTCACTTGCTTCAGCAAGTAAGCTTGTATCAATACCCATCTCAAGCGCAATAAAGGTAATACCATCATAGTAGTATGATTTTTTCTCTTCAAGAATAGAGCCGGCGCTTATCTCCTCGTCATCCTCGGGTCTGGTCTCTTGACCTGTTGTAAATACAGCTATATCTGGTGTGTTTTCATCCTTGAAAATTACAATATCACCAGCATTAAGAGTCAGCTGCTCGCTGTCTATATCTGCAAGCAAAGCTGTTAGGTCCGTGTATGGATGCACCTTGCTCTTTCCACTTGCAAGGTTATACGCATCCTTTGCAAGATTATCGAGCGCACCAATAAGCTCTCTTATATCACCATGTGCCTCACTTGATACATTGTGAGAGGTAATTTGTGTTTTAATAGAATTACCAAGCTCTGAGTCCTTATCTTGCAAATTTTTTATTAATTTAAATAAATATGCATGTGCCCCTTGTGCTTGATTATGTGATTCTAATTCACTTGTCACACCACTTGAAACATCTTCAAGCACATTATTAATTGCATTTATCAGCAAAGTTATGTACTTATAAAAAAATGCTTTTACATCTTCCGCCTTCATCCCTCTTTCTCCTGGTCTGTCAGGCAAGCTCATTGGGGTGTGAAGAAGGATTTTATTTTTTGTCTCTTCTTCTATTTTATATGCTTTCATTTTTTCCTCCTATCTTGTGTTTGTTGAAAAAACAACGCTAAATTGCTCTACACTAAATGGTGCATCTTCGTTTGATGAAACCTTAAATTTTACAAACTGCACGTTTCTTTCGTGTAGCCTTTTTTCAAAGGTTTTATAAGACGTACTGTCGAAAGTAAAATTATCAAAATTCAGGTCGGAAAAATTCAGCTCATCTCCTACCTGTTGCTCTAAAAGCCTACTTTTTTTATCAGTTTCAAATCCTATTTGTATTTTTCCACAAGTGCCAAGCCCTGGTAAAAATATAATTTTGTGTAACGTTTTTTTGTTTGTATCTTCACCTAAGCTTAATACAGACGTATGCATTTCACACTCCACAGGCTTATTTTTAACAACCGTTACACAAGCTTCCTCTGTTTCTATAAAGCAAACCTTTTCATTAAAGATATTAAATAATTCGTAGTTTTCATCACTCCTTTTAACAGGTGTATATAGCCCATCAGAATCAACAAACACGGTTATGCTTTCGTGGAATAAATCGCCCTCTATACTATCTCCTACTATTGTGGATTCTACTGTGTCATAAGACCATATTTTAAAACTATATTGTCCCCTGTCTTCGTTATAGAAAGTGAGTCTTTTGCCAGCTTTTATTATTCCCTTCTGTAGCAATGAAATAAAATCCTCAGCATCAAGCACTATACTTATTCGATTTAGCTTTGTATCTTTTGTAAGATAAACACTCGAAAGTTGCATTATGGAGGCCTGTGCATTTTTAACCTCGATTTTATCACCTTCATTAAGTTTTATTTCCTCATTAAAGGTAAAGCTATTTCCGTCTGTAATTGCAACCTCTCCAGCCTGTAGCTCATAATACGTTATGTCGCTATAGCCCTCATACTGCACCATTACCTTGCCATCATCACGGCCAATCCAAATTTTATCATTGAAGCTAACAGCAACATTGCATTGGCAATTTTCCCAGCGCCACCACTCATATTCATAGCTAACGTCCAAACGATTACTCTCATACGTCTTGTATCGAGCATCGGCAATATATACAACTCCATCTACAAAAAGGTAATATCTACCATCGTGCTCAAGAGCAACAGCATTTTTTAGCTTTTCCTCGCCAAGTGCTGTCAGCTCCTTGTTTATATTGCTTGAGCGCATAAATACATCGCTTAAAGAAGCGCCATACACGCCCTTTGAGGAAAGAAACAATGTGTCCCCCTCTACGTATGCCTGCGAATAAGCATTTATACATCCTACGTCCCTGTGCTTCTTCACAAGGCTCGGCACACACGCTATTTTTTCGCCACTGCTATCAATAGAAAATGTAACAATAGCAAGCTCATCCTTTGATGCAACTCCAAGAAAATCGCCTCCCGCAATAAGTGAGCTTACATTATTTATCGCCTTTAAGTAGTTGTTATCTGGAAAATACGAATATCCCTCTGAGGGACTTGAAAAATATACAATATCATCCTCGGTGGCAACGGCAAGTATCTTGTTGTGCGCATTTACCGAGTACTCGCTTATCACACGGATTTTTGGTTCTTCTTTTTTAGTATAAAACTCGACAGTTATATTATCCTCGCCAAGCAAAGGAGATGGTAAAGCGGGCGTAAACGTTACAACACCATGGCCATCAACATTAGCTATCTTGCACTCAAAGTTGCCTGCAAAGCAGCCTGCATATCCAGACGGCTCATTGAAGCCGTTAATTTCTATTTTTGTCGCGCCATCCATAAAGCTTGAGATTCCCACAGTAGATTCTGTCCCTGCAGGAAAGTTAAAAATAGTGCTTACATTTATGTCTGTTTTTTGGAATTTTTCATCATTATAATTAGCGACTACAGGTAATGCCGCCTCGTTGGCGCTATACTTGTTAAGTTCGCCATCGATAAAAACCTCAGTCTTTATAACAACATTTTTTGTAAAATCTATTTCGCCGTCAAGAATAAATGTACCTGTGCTTCCTTCAAGTGTAAATACACTTTGGCTTTCATCGGTGCTTGATGCTTTTATCGTTCCTCGCCTTGCGCCTGAGAGCTTGTTAATTCGTTTTGTCGAGAACAAGTTAACGCCCTCAAAAGGGTGCCTCAGTGAACCATGTGCATCATCTGTAATTCCTATTGAGGTTGTTGGCACATACACATCCTTGTTATCAAACAATGATGACAAGGATGCATCACCGTCATAAATCAAAAGCTTATTATTCGATAATAAATAGCACTTTTCCTTGTTGAAAAAACACTTTGTCTTTTTTTCTCCTATTTCTCCAAGCTTGATTTCCTCCACCCACTGGCAGTCTTCATTACATAAATATAAATATTTACCTGCATGAACAAGTACATTTTCAACACCATTTATTGTCACAAACGGAAATATACCATTTATGGGTAGTGCATTTCCCTCCTCATCGTAGAAGCTATTCATTTCTTTAAAACCATTTCGCTTTTTATTTACACCACCTTCACATATCATATTTTTCATGTAACTTGCTCGAGTGTTTTTTACTCTTATAGGCGAAGATGTCAAATCAACACCCTTGATATCATTTAAGTACATCACCTTTTTATTTGTGGTTCTTGCCTCACTTACTCTCATCAGCATGCACCATACACGGATATTACCGCCCCTTGATAACCTTGATTTTTGCTTTTAAGTTCGTTTGCCATTTGCTCAAACACATTACGAGCATGCGCAGCTTCACTTTCATTTTCACCCCTTAAAAGCTCACTTTTTATAAAGTAAGGCACCAATGACACAACATCCTCAGGCAGCTCTATTTCCTTTGCATCATCCGTTATTTGCTTTATTCTTGGGATAATAGGCGTATATACTACTGCATATGTGCCATTTCGTTCATCTAAAAGCACCTTGCTTGTACCTTCATGCGAATAATCACAGTGCTCTTCATCCTGCCCGTTGTTGCCATAGAATGCAATTCTATCTATGTTTCCAAGGTCGCTAATTGCTGATAAATCAAACATTAACCTTGTGCCTCTTTTTTGTGCCGTTGACTTGCTTAGGTCAACACTTTTGGTTGGTACAATTCCTTTGTTTTCAAGCGAGGAATAGCATCTGTTTATTGCTCCAGGCATACTTGCTAAATAATCACTGTAGCTTGAGTCATCCTTAAGCTGAGATATTTTGTCTCTTAGCTCATCATCGTTCTCATAGTCAACCATTAGCTCAGTGCCTGGAAATATCATCATAAGAGCCTCGATTTTTAATTCTCCAAGCTTCATTTTTTCCTCCTTATCAAAAAACGGAAAGGAAGCACAAAATATGATTCCTTTCCGTTGGTTTCATTCTTTGAAGGAGGGACAAGCCCTCCCCATTATTTACGCATACTTAACATTAATGTTAATGATTTCCTTTGGTCTTACAACCTTGCCATCAAACAGCGCGTAGCCCTTAACCGCATCAGCAAAGGACTTCTCCGGTCTATATGGCTCGGTGTGTGTAAGAGGATTTACAAACGCAATTGCGCGCTTTGTACGAATCATAATGTTGTCCTCTGTATCGCCTTCTCCTGTTTTACAAACGTTGTTTGAAAGCTTAACTGTTATGTTGCCGTACATTGCCACCTTGCCGTTTTTGAGCATTTCAGAGTTATTTGTATCATTTGAAAGATACGCCTGCTTAAATAGCTTATAAAAGCGTGGGGAAACCGTAACGGTAACACCCTTTGTCATGTTAACGTCGTTTTCTTGGAGTGCCTGGATAGCATCATCAAGCATTGTAAGAACGTTGTCCTTCGTTACTA
>JAZOCP010000018.1:0-3597 GCA_045596585.1 Eubacteriales bacterium | reverse complement strand
TAAAATGAAACATACATATCGCAATACTTTAATTAAAGTAAGAATTAACGCAATTGCAACGATAATTATAAAAAGAGGAATATTGCGAAACTCTCCACCATCATATTCTGGCAAAAAAATAATTCCAACAACAAGAGCTATTACCCAATAAGCTAATATTTCCATTTTTACTCCATATTAATAAGAATTTATCAAACAAATGAATTTATGTAAAATTAGATTTCAAAAGAATGTCAGTATTTATCCTTCCATCAATTCTTCATACTTTTTAACATCAATTTTACCATTTGCTATCATTTTTTTCGACCATCTTTGCAAAGCCTCGACAGCCATTGATATTTGCTCAAGTTCTTTTTGTATGAATACAAAATCCTCAAGCTCGCTTTCATCAACCTTACCATCTCTTGCAATTTCTAAAATCCTTCGTTTTTTCTCCTCTAACGAAGTTAAAGAAGCCAACATTTCAATTGTTATTTCTTTCAAATTGCCTATTAAAACATCGTTTTGACGTGAAAACAATGTGTCTATACTACACCCAAAGGTATCGGCAAGCAACGGAATCACAGAAACATCTGGTAAAGATTTTTCATTTTCCCATTTAGAAACAGCTTGATATGATACGCCCATAATTTCCGCAAGCTGTTCTTGTGTTAGTCCCTTTTGCTTTCTTAAAATATAAATATTCTTTGCTAAAATTGTATTAGTTTCCATAACTTTACCATCCTTTCTGTAAATATTATATCATTATAGGACATATTCTGCAACATACTGGCGGTTGATTTTTCTCAACCAACAGTTTAGAAAAACGAGTGCCAAATCAGCACTCGTTTTATATAATTATTTAAAGAATTTAACAGCGGATTTGAACATCTTGATATCGTATTCGCCATATACGTTTCTATATAGGCCGTTGTCAATACGCTCGGAGTGACCCATTTTACCAAATACACGTCCATCTGGGGATGTGATACCCTCGATAGCGAGAGTTGAGCCGTTTGGATTGTATTGAATATCATATGTTGCGTTACCGTCAAGGTCAACATATTGTGTTGCAATTTGTCCGTTTGCAATTAATTCCTTAATTGTAGCATCGTTAGCTAGGAACTTACCTTCACCATGTGAAATTGGAACATTAATAATATCTCCTACATTGCATTCAGCAAGCCAAGGTGACATATTTGATGCAATTCTTGTTCTTACAATCTTAGATTGGTGTCTTGAGATATTGTTAAATGTAAGTGTTGGACAGTTTTCATCTGTGTCTATAATCTTTCCATAAGGAACAAGACCAAGCTTAACAAGAGCCTGGAATCCGTTACAGATACCACACATAAGTCCTCCACGATTGTCAAGAAGCTCTGTTACTGCGTTCTTTACATCGTTACCACGGAAGAAAGCTGTAATAAACTTACCAGAACCATCTGGCTCGTCACCACCACTAAATCCACCAGGGATAAATACGATTTGGCTTTCTCCAACCTTCTTAGCAAATGCTTCAGCACTTCTCTTAATGCCCTCAGCACTTAGGTTGTTGATAACAAATATTTCGCTCTCAGCACCTGCATCCATAGCTGCCTTTGCAGAGTCAAACTCACAGTTAGTGCCTGGGAATACAGGAATAAGTACCTTTGGCTTAGAAACCTTAATGTTAGCACCGATGCGCTTTTCAGCCTTGTAGGACACTGTTTCTGGCTTTTCTTCATTAAATGCAATGTTGCATGGGTAAACGCTTTCGAGCTTGTTTTCATAGCCCTCATTTAGCTTACACATACAAATCTTGCGATCCTTATATGTAATAGCAAAGTTATCAGTAACCTTACCAAGGTTAATGCCGATTTCATCATCACAAGAAAGCTCAACAATAAATGAACCGTAGTTATAAGCAAAGATTTCGCTAATATCTACATCAGCAAACTCAAAGCCAAGACCATTACCTATAGCCATCTTGTATACAGCCTCAGCAACGCCACCAATAGTTGGTGTATAAATGCTCACTGCCTTACCACTTCTTGCAAGGTCAGTAACCTTGTTATAAAGAGCAATAAGCGACTCTGTTACAGGTAAGCCGTTCTCATCATATTCCGGCTTTAATAGAACAACCTTGTTGCCTGCTTTCTTAAATTCAGGTGAGATAACCTCACTTGTTTTACCCATTGTAACTGCAAATGAGATAAGTGTTGGTGGAACATCAAGCTTTTCAAAAGAACCACTCATTGAGTCCTTACCACCAATTGAACCAATACCGAGGTTCTTTTGTGCCTTAAACGCACCAAGTAGAGCTGACAAAGGCTTGCCCCAACGAGTAGCAACCTTAGTTGGCTTTTCAAAGTACTCTTGGAATGTTAGGTAAACATCCTCATATTTAGCACCAGTTGCGATAAGCTTAGAAACAGACTCAACAACTGCAAGATAAGCACCATGATATGGGCTCTTTTCTGAAATGTATGGGTTGTAACCCCAAGACATAAATGAGCAGTCGTCTGTGTGAGCCTTTTCAACAGACACCTTTTGTACCATTGCTTGAATTGGTGTGCGTTGGTTCTTACCACCAAATGGCATAAGAACAGTGCCAGCACCGATTGTAGAGTCAAAGCGCTCACTAAGACCTCTCTTTGAGCAAACGTTTAAGTCAGTAACAACGTCCATCATTCCCTTTTCAAAGTCAGAAGGAATAGCTTTTGCATATGACTCAACCTTTGCACATTCAATATCTATATGCTTCTCAGCACCATTTGAGTTCAAGAACTCACGGCTGATATCACAAATAATTTTACCGTTCCAAACCATTTTTAGTCTTGGCTCTTCAGTAATCCTTGCTACAACAGTAGCCTCAAGGTTTTCGCTGTTAGCAAGCTCAAGGAATCTATCCTTATTTTCAGCCTCAATAACAACAGCCATTCTCTCTTGTGATTCACTAATTGCAAGCTCAGTGCCATCAAGACCATCATATTTCTTTGGAACTGCATTAAGGTCGATTTTAAGACCATCAGCCAATTCGCCGATAGCAACCGAAACACCGCCTGCGCCGAAGTCATTACAACGCTTAATCATAAGCGAGGCTTCGGGGTTTCTGAATAATCTCTGGAGCTTTCTCTCTTCCGGTGCATTACCTTTTTGAACCTCGGCTCCGCAAGATTCGAGGGAAGAAAGTGTGTGTGATTTAGAGGAGCCTGTAGCACCGCCGCAACCGTCACGACCTGTTCTTCCACCGAGAAGAATAACTATATCATCGGGGTCGGGAACTTCTCTTCTAACATTCTTAGCAGGAGCGGCAGCTATAACAGCACCAATTTCCATTCTCTTTGCGGCATAGCCATCGTGATAAAGCTCATCAACCTGACCTGTTGCAAGTCCGATTTGGTTACCATAAGAAGAATATCCTGCGGCAGCAGTTGTAACAATTTTTCTTTGAGGTAGCTTGCCCTTCATTGTTTCTTCAACCGGCTTTAACGGATCGGCAGCACCCGTTACACGCATCGCACCGTAGACGTAAGACCTACCGGAAAGTGGGTCTCTTATTGCACCACCAATACAAGTTGCAGCACCACCAAAAGGTTCTATTTCGGTTGGGTGATTGTGTGTTTCGTTCTTGAATAA
>JAZOCP010000017.1:0-2119 GCA_045596585.1 Eubacteriales bacterium | reverse complement strand
AGTATAATCTATCAACCTCATATAGATTTTCAAATAGTGATTTTGAGCTTAAATCAAGCTCATTTGCATCGCTGTGCTTTGTAATTACATTAATGTTAGATTTTTTTGCACCATTTAATATTTCTCTACCATTATCATTTGAGGCGAGTAAAATAGTAAATTTAGGGCATTTATCTATTTTGCTTATACCAAACAAGGTGTATAGTATAATTCTGCATAAACGTGCCCGTGTATAGGTCTTAGTGCTTAGCTTTTGATAAAACTCTTCTCCGTTTTTTGACTCAAGCGCTATTGACTTAATAATTGATGCAATCTCAGAGGAGGAGTCAAAAGCTTTTGCGATTTGTTCAATTGGACATAAAACTACATACTTAAAGATAAAATCAATTACAGAATTTTTATCAAGTACTTCATTATTTTTTATAATATCATCGTAAAATGTTTTTGCCTCAGATGGTACACCGAGTAAATTATTTTCATTATAATAATATTCTCTTATTGCACTTGCAGACATAACATCGGAAATATCCTTATCATTATAGCCTGAGCCCACACGTTTTATGGTACAAGGGGTTATTTTTTTACCTTTTTTATTAATAGCTCGTAAATACTCAACGCCAAGCATATCGTTTGCAAAAAGTGCTTTTTCAAAGCCAAAAGAACTTAGCACTCTTTCCTTTGCCACAATATAGCTACATTTTTTATCATTAAGCTCAAGCGAAAGACTTTTTTCAAATGCCTCACTATCAATTAATTCTGCCAGCTGAGCAAGATACTCAAGCGTACAGTTTTCAGTGCCAAAATATAGCTCGTCACACCCAATTTCAGTAGCAATTTCAACACCTGCTAAGGCAAAAATTTCAGCAGTCGAGGATGAATATGGAAATGGTAATTCAAGCACTAAATCAACACCTAAATGCAATGCAATTTCTGCCCTTTTATACTTTTCAAAAATACTAAATTCACCACGCTGTGTAGTATTTCCGGACATTATGGCTACTATTTTAGAATCAGGCTTTTCTTCCTTTATTTTATTAATTTGATATAAATGCCCATTGTGAAATGGGTTATATTCACAAATAATACCAACTATATTTGACATATTCTCTCCTTTCTGGCAATGCCGATTTTCAAGGTGCGAAAATTTTTAGATTATTTTTAAAGAAGGGTTGAAATCAAGCCCCTTTTAATATATAATATACTTGATATTTTATGTTTTGTCAAGAAACAATTTTATGGAGGAAAAATTAATGAAAGTTTTAGTTGTAAACGCAGGTAGCTCTTCTCTAAAATACCAGCTTATGAACACCGAAACAAAAGAGGTGCTTGGTAAGGGTATTTGTGAAAGAATTGGTATGGAGGGTAGCTTAATTGACCACAAGCTTGGTGATGGCTCAAAGAAGATTAAGAAGGAAATTCCTATGCCTAACCACTCTGTTGCTACTGAAATCGTTGTAAATATGCTTACAGATAAGGAATATGGCTGTATTGAAAGCACAGATGAAATTGAGGCTATTGGACATAGAGTTGTTCATGGTAGCTCATACTTCTTTGACAGTTGTATTATTGACGAAAATGTAATTAATACTATTGACAAGTGTAGCGAGTTTGCACCACTTCACAACCCAGCTCACATTATGGGTATTAAGGGTTGTCAAAAGGTTATGCCAAATGTTCCACAGGTTGCTGTTTTCGACACAGCATTCCATCAAACAATGCCACCTGAGGCTTACACTTATGCTCTTCCAATGTCAATGATTGAAAATGACGGTATAAGAAGATATGGTATGCATGGTACATCTCACAAATTTGTTTCTCAAGAAATGAACAAAATTCTTGGTAGAACCGACACAAAGATTGTTACCTGTCATATCGGTAATGGTTCATCAATTTCTGCTGTTAAGGACGGAAAATGTATTGATACAAGCATGGGCTTTACCCCGCTTGCAGGTGTTGAAATGGGTACTCGTTGTGGTTCTATTGACCCAGCTATCGTTCCTTTTATTATGAAAAAACACAACATAAGTGTTGATGAAATCTCTGATTTTATGAACAAAAAGTGCGGTTTCCTTGGTGTATCTGAATATTCATCTGACAGCCGTGATATTGAGGCTGCTAT
>JAZOCP010000016.1:0-3300 GCA_045596585.1 Eubacteriales bacterium | reverse complement strand
CTCCTTTCGCCTAAATTTCTTTTAGCCTTGGGAGAATTACTTTCCAAGAGCAGCAATAACTCTACGTGTAATTTCGTTAACGAGGTCCTCGTTTGATGCGCACTTACATTCCTCTTCACCGTAGTCAATACCAGGGTGACGTCCAGGAATGTTCATCTTCTTACGAAGGTCCATGAGCTTCTTTAATTGGTCGTTTGGAATTTCGTGAACTGCACCAAGCTCCATAGCGTACTTACAAATCTTTGCGTTGAACTCAACCTCTTCCATAACGAACATTGCCTTTTGGAGGCTAAAGCCTACTGTCAAAGCACCGTGGTTTTGGAGAAGGAAAGCGTCGTGGTTTTCGATGTATGGCTCGAGTGAGTCTGGAATTTCCATTGTTGAAGGTGTTCCGTAAGCACAGGTTGGAACCTCGCCTATTGTTAAAACTGCCTCTGGAAGAATGTATTGGTCAAGGTCAATACCTGCAATTGTAAATGCGGTAGCGATTGGTGGATGTGCGTGAACTACTGCGTTTACGTCTGGGCGTTTTTCATAAACACGCATGTGCATTTTGATTTCTGAAGAAGGATTTAATTTACCCTCAATCTTCTTTCCGTTTCTGTCAACCTTGATAATCATATCAGGAGTAAGTGCACCCTTTGATACGCCTGTTGGTGTGCAGTAAAACTCGTTTTCTGATACCTTAACAGAGATGTTACCATCGTTTGCGGCAACAAAGCCGAGATTGTAAAGGGCGTGGCCAACTTCACAGATTTCCTTTTTAATTTCATAAGCTGATTTCATTTTCTTTTTTTCCTTTCGGTTCTTATATATTTTTTATTATTTGACTAAATTAAATGTGTCGAGGGCAATCATATACTCCTCGTCTGTTGGAATAACAAGTGTTCTTACCTTGGCGCCCGCCTTTGTAATATCTGCTTGTGTTCCTCTTGGTAGCTTTAGGTTTATATCATTATCTATTTCAATTCCAAGATAAGACATATCCCTGCATATTAAATCTCTTACAATTCCATCGTTTTCACCGATGCCTGCTGTAAATACAAGAGCATCAACTCCGTTCATTTCAGCAATATAAGAGCCTATTATTTTTTTGATGTAGTGGACTAAAATGTCCATTGCCAAGCCTGCGCGCTCATTTCCTTCACCCTGTGCTATAAGCACATCGCGACAGTCGCTTGAAACTCCCGAAACTCCGAGAAGTCCGGATTTTGAATTGAGAAGCTTTTCAGCCTCGTCGGCTGTAATTCCTTCCTTTTTCATTATATATGTAACAACGGTTGGGTCAACCGAGCCACTTCTTGTTCCCATAGGCACACCCTCTTGTGGAGTAAAGCCCATTGAGGTATCAACCGCCTTGCCACCGATACTTGCTGTTATAGATGAGCCATTGCCAAGGTGACAGGTAATAACCTTTGCATCCTTGTTTCCAAGCATTTCCATTGCCTTTGCACACACAAATCTGTGTGATGTACCATGGAAGCCATAACGGCGGATTTTGTATTTTTCATAAAGCTCGTAAGGGATAGGGTAGATATAAGCCTTTTTTTCAACTGTTGAATAATATGATGTATCAAATACTCCAACATGCTTAACATTTGGCATTACGCTCTTGCATGCCTTTATTCCACTTATTGCTGGTGGACCGTGGAGTGGGTTGATTTCAACAATGCTTTCAAGATATTCAATTTCTGCGTCTTCAATAACACTTGACTTGCGTAGCTTTTCGCCACCATGCGCAACTCTGTGTCCTACCGCACCAATTTCGTCAACGCTTGATATAACACCAAGGTCTTTGTCGCAAAGGAGCTTAAGGACAAGCTCAATCGCTGCCTTATGGTCGCCAAGCTCTGCACCCTCTTTGTAGTTTTCTTTACCGGGACGCTTGTGGGTTATTATACCGTCAATTCCAATTCTCTCACATAAGCCCTTTGCCAAAACGCTTCCGTTATCCATATCAAAGAGCTGATATTTAAGAGATGAGCTACCCGCATTTACAACGAGAACCTTCATTTTTCCTCTCCTTATTATTAATTATTCTACAATTCGCTTCGATTGAAGCTCTGCCTCGCTCTCGCCAACGCTGTGTGCAAGAGCAGTATTTTGATAAACAATTTTGTAGCACAACGCGTCTATCAATATAAGCCTTGATATATGGGAATTAAGTCCAAGCGTGCTGTGCATCGTTTCCTCTGTGTCCGTTAGGAGCAGTATATCGCTTTGCCTTGCAATAGGCGAACGCTCCTTCGAGGTTATTGAAATGGTAGTAGCTCCGTGAGCCCTTGCCACCTTCATTGATTCCACAATGTCCTTTGATGAACCAGATTGAGATATTCCTATAACAACATCTCCTGCCTTTAGCTGAGAAACCGCTATTGCCTGCATATGCGTGTCTGCATACGCACTTGAGTTACAGCCAGCGCGAAGAAGCTTGTTGCTTGCATCCTCCGCAACCTGTGCTGATGTACCAAGTCCGATTAGTACAACGCGCCTTGCACTCGATATCGCCTCCATCGCCCTTGACATATTCTCGGCAGAAAGAGTTTTCTTTGTCCTTTCAAGTGACATATACGCATCATTACATACCTTTTCAAAAATAGAGAAGCAGTCATCATCCTTGGTTATTACTGGAGCAACAACCTTTTTCTCATGCTCCTTGGCGAGGGTCAATTTTAAGTCTTGATAACCCCGACAGCCAAGTCTTTTTGAAAAACGAACTATAGTTGCCTCACTACTTTCACATTTGGAGGCAAGATCTGTTATGGAATAGGGAAGCACCTCACCGGAGTGAGAAAACAACCAATCAGCGACTTTCTTCTCGGAGCGACCCATGTCATCATACATGAGCTGTGCCTGTAATAAAGTCCTGTTCAAAATTTGCCTCCTTTCTTGTAATTTTGAAAATTCGTTTCTTGTTTATGAAAATTATTTTCATTTTTCAAAACGTTTTTATCTTCATTTTTGCTTTTTTTGAAAACTATTTTCAATAACAATGAAAAATACTTTCACAATTCCGATTTTAGCATAAAAATACAAGTTTGTCAACTTTTTTCAGTAAAATTTAGGAAAATATTTTCAAAAGTTCATTAAAGCGCACAATTTTCGTTGTTTTTTGGATTTTCATTTACCCGCCAAATAATGAAAATTTTTTTCACTTTTTTGAAACTTTTTGAAAATTATTTTCATTTTTAAGAGCATTTTTACAGTGTTTTTAATGCTTTTTGAAAACTATTTTCAATAATAGTGAAAAATACTTTTACAATTCCGATTTTAGCATAAAAATACCAGTTTGTCAACTTT
>JAZOCP010000015.1:0-17608 GCA_045596585.1 Eubacteriales bacterium | reverse complement strand
CTTCTTCGGTCAACTTGATTCTTGGATTCCTTTTTCCACTAAACATATCCGAAATTTGCATAAAAAACTCACGCATAAATTTCCTACCTCAATCACAAATTCGCATCAGGCAAGCCTTGTATCTTCTCCCACTCTTCCTGGGTAATCTCCCTCTCCTGGAAGGAGCCATCTCTTGCCGCTATTTTTACAAGCACAGGCTTATCCTCTATCTTAAGTAGCCTGTCAACCGCATCCTTAATAGGCTCCTCTGCCCTCTCGTAGGCAGTAATAAGGCGCCAATGCTTTTCTTTAAGTCCTGCTCCTGCAGGGCTTTTTTCTTTTCCCAAAAGATATTCAACAGAAACGCCGAGGTATTCTGCTATCTCTGGTAATTTTTTCATGTAAGAATTGGTAACTCCACTTTTCCAGCTTGAGAAAGTAGATTTACTTAAATTTAGGTGTTGACACAAATCTTTTTGGTCTTTTCCTTGCTCTTTTAATAAATTTTGTATTTTTTCAATAACCATATTTTTATCTCCTTGTAAAAAGTTCACAAAATTCGAACTAAACATTTGTGCAATCCTACAAAGTTTTAATTTTTCGAATTGAAAATATTGACAATTCGAATTTTTAGAACTAAAATAAAACTGTGGTTTTACTACTTCGGTTTTATACTACCACAAATATTTTAATAAGTCAATATTTTTATGAAAGGAGCTATTTATCATGGCAACAGGAAAAATCATCAAGCAAAAACGAGAGGATATGGGCATTACTCAAGAGGACCTTGCTCTTGCCTGCGGCATCTCACAAGGATATGTAACCGCCATTGAGTGTGGCAGAAAGAACCCCCCTCTCCCACTCGCAAAACAAATCGCTGACGTCCTCGGCTGCACCGTGGATGAGCTGTGCAAGTAAGGAGGTACATATGCCAAAAGAGTTTTACGACAAGGTTGATATTATGAACCTGCTTAAGTGCGGTGAGACTAAAGCGCAAAGCATCATCCGTTCTGTCAAAGCTTACACAGGAGATATGCTTAGAGTTAGAGGTAAGATTCTTGTTACAGAATATGAAGCCTGGAAACAGCGCCCTCTCGTATCAAAAAACGCATAAAAAAATAGCCCTCTCAAAGCTGGCACTTTGAAAGAGCTTAAAGGAACAGAGGTAAACCGTCCTTATAAAGAGTTTACCACAAGGAATTTTAAAAATCAAGAGGTAAATTATGTCTTTAAATGAACTATTTGAAAAACAATTAAATATTAAAGTCAATCGTGCTAATGCGCTTATCGCGCTGATACAGGAGTCCACCAAGGAGCTCGCAGAGCTGCAGGATGAAATCTCTGTACTTGATAGCATATTGACAATAAGAAGGAATCAAGGATGAAAAAAGAAAAAGAAACCAAAGACGAAGCATCAAGCACAAAGACTTATTGGTGGTTTAAGCTTAAAAGTGATTTTTTTGATGGCGATAAAATCAAGCTACTTGAAAAACTCCCTGCAGGCGAAAAGTACATAGTCTTTTTATTCAAGCTCATTTGCAAAAGCATAAAGACTGAGGGTTTGCTTCGCTTTTCAGAAAAATTACCGTATAGCCCACAAATGCTCGCCGACATCACGGACACGGATATTAATGTGGTTCGCTCTGCCCTCTCCGCATTTGACAATCTTGAACTTGTCGAAGTTTTTGAAGATGGAACATATTTCATAGGACTTGTGCCTAACAACACAGGCAAAGAAAGCGAAAGCGCGGGAAGAATGCGCGAATTAAGAAAGAACGCAAAACGTAATATTTTATCACCAAAAAGTGCAACAAATAGCCTTCCGTCACATTGTGCGCACAATGTTCAACAATGTGACATAGAGAAAGAGAAAGATATAGAGTTAGATATAGAGATAGAATATAACAACAACAGCGCGCATACGCGCAAGGATGAACCTGTTGAAAACTCTTTAGATGAAACTCTCACCTACAAGGCCTTACAAGTGAAAGGTGGCGCTGCTTATCTTTTTATATCAGATGCGCAAGTGGCTGACCTAAAAGCTCGCTTTAGCGAGGAAACACTTGGCTACTACCTAAACAAGATGGCGGAGCTTAAAATTGCCGAATACAAATATGGCTGTTGTGACTATGAGCAAATACTGCGTCTTATCGAACAAGACAGAAAGGTGCGAAAAAATGAGTAAATGGTATTACCTTGATGAAGGCAAGCGCCCTGGCGAAAAAATTGTCGTGTCATATATTGAGTCAGGCTTAATAAATAAGGTCGCCTCAATGTTTTATGATGCGCGCCGTGGCACTTGCAGGCTATACCCTACCCGTTACAAAGGCTTTGACTCAATAGACAAGTCTTTTGAAATTTCTGAATTTGACTACATACCCTACAAAAGAAAGAAGGAAAATTAAATGCCAAAAGAAATAGCCGTTTCCCTTTGGGAACATACAAAAGAGGAAGCAGCCAAGCTTCCTGATGGAACAACTATGCTAATCTATAACCCTATTACAAACGATTATAAAATTGAACACGCAGGCAAGCACAGCTTGGCAAGAGACAAGCATGCCGTTCCTCAGCTCAAATATTTCACTTTTGAGGAGGTAAAGAGTGAGCACTGACGAATTAGTTGTCGATAATTTTGCAGGTGGAGGAGGAGCTTCCACTGGCATTGAAATGGCAATTGGCAGAAGCGTTGATATTGCCATCAACCACGACCCAGCTGCTATTGCAATGCACAAGGAAAACCACCCCAAATCAAAACACTATTGTGAGGATGTATTCGACGTTGACCCAATTGAAGCATGCAATGGAAAGCCTGTTGCTCTTGCCTGGTTCTCTCCTGACTGCAAGCATTTTTCAAGAGCCAAAGGCGGTAAGCCTGTAGATAAAAAAATTAGAGGGCTTGCTTGGATTGTTCTTAGATGGGCGTACCTTGTGCGCCCTCGCGTTCTAATGATGGAAAATGTGCCCGAAATTGTAACATGGGGCCCTCTCGGAGAAGATAATAAACCATTAAAAGATAGGTTGGGCGAAACCTTTGATGGCTTTCTCGCTGCTCTGTCACGCATTGGACTACCACGTGAACACCCTGCTTTTAAAGAAATGTGCGATACACTTGGTATCTCTCCCGACTCTGATATGGCAAAAGCCTGCGAAGAAGGTCTTGGCTATGTAATTGAGTACCGAGAAATTAAATCATGCGACCTTGGTGCCCCTACAACTCGCAAACGATTTTATATGATAGCACGATGTGATGGCGCACAAATTATATGGCCAGCTCCTACGCATGGGGACAAGCACACTGAAGAGGTTAAATTTGGCAAGCTCCTTCCTTATCGAACAGCAGCTGAGTGCATAGACTGGTCAATTCCGGCAAAAAGCATTTTCGAACGGAAAAAACCTCTTGCAGAAAAAACACTCCGCAGAATTGCAAAAGGCATACAAAAATTTGTAATTGATAATCCAAATCCATTTATTATTCATTACAAATTTGAAAATGAGCCCGAAAGTATTGATAAGCCTCTCTCTGCTATCACGGCCGTAAATGGTCATTATGTAGTAACACCAACTATTATGTGTAACAATACAGGCAATCAGGGAGCAAGTGTAGATTCTCCCTGCCCTACTATTACCACTGGAAACAGAAATTATGTGGTTGTACCTTCAATCGTTCCTATTGGATATGGAGAACGAAAAGGACAAGAGCCTCGCGTCAATGATGTAAAAGACCCTCTCGGCACAATCGTTTCAAGTGGTAAACATTATCTCTCAATGCCTATTTTAACAACCTTTAACCAAAACAGCAAGGGCCAAACCGTTGAACGTCCTCTTGATACTGTTATGGCAGGCGCCACTCGTTTTGGAGTAGTTGCACCAACCATTATTCAATATCATTCAGAGCAAAAGGATAACGAGGTAAGAGGACAAGACATCTGCAAGCCACTCGACACAGTTGATACGTCGAATCGCTATGCCCTCTCTGTTGCTAACATTATGAAAAACTATGGAGGCAATTATAAGGGTGCAGGAAGCTCTGTAGATGCACCACTTGATACAGTAACTGCTAAAGACCACAACTCTTTAGTAACAGCTCATATCTTGACTATGCGTAAAAATATGGATGGTCAACCAATGGACGAGCCATTAACAACTATCGCATGCAGCGGTGCGCACCATGCAGAGGTACAAGCGTTTTTGGTAAAGTATTTTTCAAACGGACAGCCAAAGCCTGTAGATGAACCACTCGACACAATTACAACTAAAGACCGTTTTGCAGTTATCACTATTCACGGCGAAGAGTACATAATCACGGATATTAAGATGCGCATGCTCCAACCAAGAGAGCTATTTAATGCTCAAGGGTTCCCCAGGGACTACATAATTGATAGAGCTGGAGGCAAGTCCTACCCAAAATGTGAGCAAGTTAAACGTTGCGGTAACGCAGTAACACCTGACGTTCCCAAAGCCTTGGTCCAAGCTAATCTTCCTGAATTATGCAGAGCAGTATAAGAGGTGCACAATGAAACCAATTTTAAAATATCCCGGGGGAAAATGGCGAATTGCTGAGTGGATAATCTCGTTTTTCCCCGAGCACAAGGTATATCTTGAACCCTTCTTTGGTTCAGGAGCAGTGTTTTTTAAGAAAGAGCCATCTTATATTGAAACAATTAACGATATAGATGGTCAAATAGTTAATTTATTTAAAGCCTGTAGAGAGCACCCAAAAAAGCTTGCAAGGTTAATAAACTTAACTCCTTTTTCACGGGAAGAATTTGAGAGCTGTTATTCTCCTTCAAAAAATTCTATTGAACAAGCTCGGCGCACAATAGTAAGATTTCATCAATCATATGGCACCTCAAATAGCAATGAAAAGAGCTGGAAAAATGTTCAAGTGGCAGGTGGACCACGCTGTGCTACACTATGGAATTACTTGCCAAATTGTGTTGTGGAATGTTGCAACAGGTTAAAGGATGCACAAATTGAAAACATTGATGCTATAGAGTTAATTAAACGATATGACAGCAATGACACTTTAATATATTGTGACCCTCCGTACCTTCCCGAGCTTAGACGTGCAAATCTATATAAGCACGAATTTTCGATTGAGCAACACAAAGAGCTTCTTGTCGTAATTAAAAAAAGTCATTCAAAAATTATACTGAGTGGCTACGACAACGAGCTTTACAATTCCGAGCTTAAAGGATGGCACACGTCCGAAATAGAAACAACTGCACAAGCTGGAGTAAAAAGAACGGAAAAAATATGGTGCAATTTTCCAATTACTGAGCAATTATCAATCGAAATATAATTTATTATATGCACAAATGTTCATGCTTTGATAGAAAGTGAGATATTATGCCACTACGACTAACCGAAGAAGAATATAATCGCCTCTTCAAAAGAAAGGCTCCCTTGCGCAAAGGGAGCTCCGCCAAAGGCGGTGAGGGATTGAAGAAAAACAAATACAATGCCAAAAAGGTGCTACTTGATGGCATCCTGTTCGACTCTCAGCACGAGGCCGACAGATACACCGATTTAAAGCTTATGCTTCGTGCCGGCGAGATAACCGACCTTAAGCGCCAAGTCAAATATGTTCTCATCCCTGCCAAGCGTGAGCCTGACAAAATAGGCCCTCGTGGAGGAATTAAGAAAGGCAAGGTTATCGAGCGCGAGACCTACTATAAAGCCGACTTTGTTTATAAGACCAAGGACGGTACCGAAATTGTTGAGGATGCCAAGGGCTACCGTGAAAAGAGCTATAAGCTCAAAAGAAAGCTTATGCTCCAGGTCCACGGCATCAAAATCAAGGAGGTGTAATGATATCATGATATCAGACGAAATACAAAACATCAAATATCAATTTATAAGGAAAGAGGATATGAAAAAAACATTTTATATAACCTACGCTTCCAATGTAGAAGAAGAGCGACAGGTAAAAATCAAAGCGCCCTCTAAGTACAGGGCAAAGCAAATTTTTTATTTAACATTTCCAAAATGTGAAATAGTAAGAATCGAGGAGAAAATAGAAACACAATGAAAAAAATTTTGACATATGACGAAGCGGTTCAGTTGTTGCCAGACTATGACGAAATACATACGTTTAGACAGGCAGGCCCTGTCCTTTGTGGTTGTGATATAAGCAAAAAAGAACTCTTAAACAGATTCAAAGAAGCAGGTGCCATTATTGAATTATCAGGAGAATCCTCGCGTTCAATGAAACATGGCATAGCACTCTACAATAAAAATGTTAATTACCAAGATGAAATATTGTTCATAGAAACCAGCGAGGAAAAATTGATAAAATTTGAAAAAAGACTTAAAGAAACACCGAAAGCAAGATATATTGATGCAGAAGCATTGAAACTAAATATTCAAAGATACATTATTCCAAATATTGACGATGACGGAACAGTTAGTGTTGAAAATGCCGAAAGATATTTTATTAGCTTACTTGATAAAGCACCCGCCGAAGATGTTGCACCAAAAGATGAGGTAATCAAAGAATTATTAGAGCTCATTCCTGAAAACTTGATTAGCGAAAGCGTGCGATATGATAGTCCATATGGAATAAGCAAAATGTGTAATGTTACAATGCAAGAAGCTGAAATCATAAAAGAAAAATATCGCAAATTACAAGAACTAAGAAAAAAATACATACCACAGGAGAAACAAAATGAACGAAATTGACATCCTAACACTTGAAATAATGAAGCACACCGCAATTTGCGACGTTGAAACCGCACAAGAAACCGCCGAAATAATCATAAATACTCTCGGCTACCATAAAAAGATAGAAAAAATCTCGCCCTTGGCGCTTATCCTGGCGCAAGACCTGCAAAAAGCAATAACACCATGCGACCGCGACGACTGTGACACATGCAGATATGGGGAATTTAAAGACGTTGACCTTACACCAAATTGCCGCAATGTAAAAACTGCCGAAGCGCTAATCGCCCTCGGCTGGACTAAGGAGATAAATAATGAACCCACTAATTAAAACTCACGAAAGTTACAACGATTATTACAAGCAATATAGAGCCTCATGGTGCCGAAAAACAGGCTTGCCAATGTACTCGCGCAAGGAATTTGAAATCATCGAAAAAGAAGGCTTATATACTATCACACGCGCTAAAAGGTGCAAGGTGCAAATAGACACTACAAAAGTGTGTGCCTGGTACCGCAGACTAAACGGCTATGTGCCTATGTTTAAGGAGCTTGCAAATGAGTAGATACAACGCGCAAATTCTAAACGATAAAGGTGAATATCACTTGCAATTTGAAACTGACAACAAAGAGCATTTTGATGCAGTAGAAAAAATGGCGCAAAGATGTATTGATGGTGACCAAACAATCATGGCTAAGCACCCACATTTTAACTGCAAAAGAGGAATGCTATGTCCGAATTGTGACAAGGAGCTTTGGCCTAAAGTTGAAATAAAAAGCATCTTTGGTAAAAAGGAAATCGCGATAAAAGAACAACCAAATTTTTGTAAATACTGCGGACAACCGCTTTTGCCTTGTTACGCATAAGGAGACACCCAATGACCATAATTCTCTCAATTAAGCCCTACTACCTATACCTTATTTTGATAGGCAAAAAGACTATTGAGCTGCGCAAGAGCTTCCCACAGCGTAAGGAGTGGGACAAGACAGCCTTTCTCTACTGCACTAAGGATAAAAAATCCTTTGCCGAGATTCCCGAAAAGGACCAAGGATGGATGCGCGACAAGCTCGGCAAAATTGCCTGTAAAATTGTCGTTGATAAATTCTACAAGTTCATTCCTTCCGAAAATGGCTTTAGAACAGAAGGCATACATAGCCCAAGGGCTCTGCACGAATCCTGCTTAAGAATCTATCAAATTAAAAACTATCTAATAGACACGCCTGGCTATGGCTGGCATATATCATATCTAATGCTCTTTGACCCACGAGAAATAACAGAATTTGTGCATGCCATGGTCAAATTTGGCAAGGTGCGTACAGCCACCATGCGCAAGGAAAGTCCACCACAATCCTGGTGCTACGCCCTGGAGGTGTCATAATGCAAAATTCAGAATGGAAAAAACGTCCTGGGTGCCTCTGCAAAGGAAAGTGCCCACCTCGAGGGCTTGACGGTTGCCATATAATGGGCTGTGCAGGCAGAGCCGATAATTATGAAATTCCCAAGAAAGAAAAGAAGGTGCCCAAAGATGGAAGTTAAAATTATTCTCTGCGCTATTTTATTTTTCTTAGGAATAGCCGTATTTGGCGGAGCTCTTACATATGGCATCGTTTCACTAAATGCACTATCTAAAGAAGAAAAGGAGGCAAGAAACAATGAGCAATCAAACAAATGAGCTGCGCAAGCTACTCAGCATCAGCAAACAAGAATACGACATAAGAGCGGAAATCACTGCAAGCTCCAAGCCTGATTCATATTATAAATCCAAGCTCGAATTGCTAAACAAAGAAAGAAACGCCATTCGCGCACAACTTGAGGACAAGCTCCTTTCTCTTTCCTCTGTTGAATTTAAAATATTTGATTTGCGATATTTGAAAGGTCGTTCTGCTCGTTCTATTGCCAAAAGGCTTAACTATTCTATTTCTACTATTCAGCATAAGCTTGCAACAATATCAAGCAAATTAAAATAACCTCTAATAAACATATTTCGCTAAAATTGTTGATTAGAAAGAAAAACACACACGGCTTTTACCCCGTGTGTGTTTTTTCTTTTATCATTCTCACTCCAAAACCTTAAGCAGCTCTGCCCTCTCCTCCTTAGAAAGAACACTTGCTCGGCCAACATAGCCCTTTACAAGCTCATCATTATCCTTATCGGAATAACCAAGGCATCTAAGCGCCAGGGACGTCTTAACAGCATTTAGACCAAGGCCCTTGATATAAGCCTCTATTTTTTCACGGCGCGACTGTCTTGCATCGCCCTTAAGGTTTTTCGCATAAGCCAATATCAAAGCAAGGTCCTCGATACCTACAACCTTTGCGTAATATGTAAAATTACTCTTCTCGCCGGTGTAGGAATATTTTGTCTCCTCGTAATAAAATTGACTTATCTTGCGTAGCGCATATGCCCTCTCTTCATCAGTGAATTTTTTATATGGTGCAGTCTTAACAATACTTGCTTGTGACTTTTCAGCCTCTAAAACCGCATTTTTAAAGGCGTTTATATCTTTCTTAAGTAATTCCACCTCTTCACCATCAACTGTCAAATTTGAGGGTGTTTTAGCCTCTAACGGGCTATATTTTACACTGTCGTCCTCTGCCTTTGTCATTTCAAGCCTCATAAGACGGTCATATTCACGTCTTAAAACGGCATCCTCAAGCTTTAGGTCGTATTTATCATACAAGAGCCCAAGGCTTGAAGAAACAGCTTTATCGTTGCCCTTCTCTATGCTTGCCTTTATGTTTTCCTCAAGGCTCTTCTCAGATGGCGCCTTGAACCAGGCATCAATCTTGTCACCAGTAGAAGGAGAAACAAGGTCAATTACAGCCTTTGTGTTTTTATAAATGTTCCTTGCGGGGACACCAAATATTTGTCCTAATGCATAAACATCCTTTCTTAGGGTGCTTGCAATTTCTTCGCTTGTAACATTTTTTCCACCAATTGCATTTTTAACTAAGTCAACAGTTCCACCTATTGCCTCTAAAGCATTGTTCATAGAACTGTAAACGGAGTTATCAACATCATAACCATCCAAGAAAAAGGCGCTTATTTCTGATACAATTGGGAACATACCAAGGAAATTGCCAAAAACATCAAGCAAAATGTCACCAACAGTCATTTCATCGTCCTCATCTTGATGATAGAGCTTGTTGAATAGCCTTGCAAGTAGTGTCATATAAGCACAAGAAAGTATTACAACCGTTGTGTACTTACCAACCTTTCTTCTTGTTTGGTTTCTCAGCTTTTCAAGCTCAGCAACACTTGCCGTGTCGCCTGCATCTTTTGCAAGCTTGATTTTCTTATTAAGGACACTCCAAGCAGAAAGCGATTTTGCAAGACCACTAAGTATCATGTGAGCATCCGTTTTAAACATGGTGAAGCCTTTCATTATTTCGTTTTTGCTTCTAATAGCTGCGCTTTTTGTAGATTCATATTGATTCTGTTGTGTCTTAAGACCAACCTCGGTAAGAAGCTCTCCTGCCTTTATCTTGTTTTCTTCAGTGCCTATTTTTAAGCCATACTTAGATTGTGCTTCTTTTTTACAAGCCTCAAATTCAAGCATTACAATCAACCTGTCGAATAACTCAATAGGCTTTGAAAAGACTTCTCTCCATTTGCTCCATTTGTCAACTAAGGTCATAGCCTTCGTTGCACCCTTTTCAAAATGACGCACTTTGGCCCAACCACAGTAAGTATCAACCTCTTGAGCAAGATTTTTCAATGCAGCAGGGTTTAAAGCTTTTATTATGTTAGTTCCACCATAAAGCACGGATGTTGCATTAAGCTCGCCGAAGCCTGCTATAAGCGAAGAAAACTGTGTCGCTAAAACCTTTGGATTAACGCCAAGAGCAAAGCTTGCATAGCCCGCACGCATATTTCCAATGATTATATTAAATGCATCGCTTTGCGTATTTTGCTTCAACACATCAAGTGCAAGCTGAGTGGTGTAATCAAATGCAGTCTTATCCTTGTTTATTGTGCCATGATAAAATTCTTGCTCCTCAATAAGCATTTTTACACTTTTGAATCCTTTGTTGCCAGTCGCACTTGCATTTACATTTGCCTGAACTATTTTGTCAAAGTTCTTGATTGTTATGTCGATATATTTGTATTGGAAAAGCTCTTCTGTATGGTTTAAAAAAGCCTCGATAAAATTATCAATAATCAACATCGAGCTTGCTTGCTTAATACGCTCCTTGTTAAATCCGTGATTTCCAATTCCACGAGAACCAAAAAGCTTTTGCATATCATTGGTTCCTTCAAAGTGTAATCTTTTAAGATGCCAATAATCGCCACTTATAACATTGGAAACGCCATTTACACGAATATCCTGCTCGTATTTCATTTTTTTGCCTTCTGTGTTGTTCCATTCTAAAATCCACATAGCAAGTTCCTTTACGGGTTCGGGAAGAGCCTCATACGCATTTTTTATTTCTTCCCTTGAAACAGGTGACATATATGTGTATTTTCCCGAATTGTCAACCTTTACTGCATAGCCTACTTTTTCAAGTGTGAAGTCTTCAGGGCTCATTGTTCTTGTACAAAGGTATAGATTAACAAGATTAACAGCAGGAATCTCAACCTCTTCTACAGTTTCGCTTCGCAGGTCAATTTTCATTCCACATTTTGCTTTTAATTTTCCAGACACAAGACTGTTAAACAGTTTTTTATCCTTTTTGAAGATTTCTTCAAGCTTTTCTGCAATTTTCATTTTTTCCATTGCAACATTTAACTGACCATGCTGTAAATCTTCAATATAACGGGTAAATTCTCCATTAGGGTCATGTCCATCCCAAATAGAAGCAACCGCTAATGGTGATGCAAAATACTGTCCCCTATTAAACAAGCGTTGCAAGGTTGTTTGAGAATTTATAGCCTCGGAGCAAATCCTATACATTTTATGCGCAACCTCAGAAAGCTCAACCCATTTGCCTGCTCGGTAAATCTTGCCAAAATTAACAAATACATTTTTTAGGTGAGCAAGAATTCTTGAAAGCCTGTTAAGCTCATTTATAGTGAGCACCTTCTCGCCACTATTGTCATCTCTAAAGTATGTAATATCTTCTCGTATGCTCTCACTGAAAGCATCCACCAAAAGCTCGTTCTCTTTTGTGTACCATAAATTAAGGTCAGCAACAATTTCTTTTGCAGAGCTTCTGTTGATATTTCCTCTCACCTCAAGCCTTGCAATTTTGGCGATAATTCCCTTGAATTCCTCAAAGCGCGACTGTTGAGCAGGTGTGTACTTATGATTTTTGATATCAGTTTTTATTTGCCTTGCGTGATGCACAATTGTCATTTCAGCACGAATTCGGTTTTCATCCACTCTGAAATTTTCTCTGTAATTGCGGAATCTATCAAGTGTTTTTTGGTGCTTATTGATAACATCTGCGAGCCTACTTGCAAGCTCGTCATCAGTTCGATTTCCCTCAAGGATGGCTAAAACATCATTTTCAAGCTTATTTTTTGTCTTCTCATATTCTTCCTTGCCTATTCGCTTGGAAAGCTCCTCACCCATTTCATTCTCAATATACTCGCGTGTGTTTTCATAAACATTGTTTATTTCCTCAAGCATTTGGAGCTCATCCGTCATAGGAATTTGAAAGCCAAGGTCGTTTAGTTCCTTAGCTGCATCTGCAATAGAAATAGCATTTTTATCATTCCTGTTTTTCCATCTTGAAGTAATTTTTAGCTTGTCATTTTTCGATATATGCTCCTCTACACTTGATATGTCAATTCTGTGCATTATTTTCTTAAGTTGAGCATTGGCCTTAAACATCTTGCCTTCGCCAATAATAACACTTTCCATTATTCTTCGCGCCACGTAATCAGAAAAGTTCTTTTTATTGTACTCATAGGTTGAATTCACCCTGGAGAAAACTGTTGAGATAATATCCTTCTGTGCATCTTTTGTCACAAAAGCTACATCATCTCCTGCATTTTCTAAAATCCCTGCTCCATCTATCGCATCAAACATAAGCTGTCTTACCTTGTTTTTGCCCGTATATCCTCCCTTGCGGTTTGCATATTCCTCATTAGAAATAACATTCTCATCACCCTTGGCTCCTTTGTAAAGGTGCCCTTGTGGTATGCCTTGCGCGGAGCTGTCAGCTTGCTGACTGAGGGATTTGTCTTTTCTATTGCTCTCTCGATAAGCCTCCCTCTCTGAGGTTGCATGTTCTCTTATCTCAGGAATAAGCTCCTCAAGTCTTTCAAGCGCATTGTCGGTGTTTATGCCTGTCTTATAGCCAAGCGCATTTAATTTCCTTAATGCATCCTCACTTGATAAAGCTCCCTCCTCGTAGCCCTTCACAAGCTCCTCGGCCAATCGCATTTCTGTTTCTCTTCCAACAGTAAACCTCTCACCTTTAGACTTAGAATAGCGGATATCAGGGTTGTCCCCATCAAATGTGCCAATATTGTCAGTTGCGGATTTTATCTGTTTGGAGTCGAATATAACATATGCATTTCCTTCAACTCCTGTTTTAGAATCCTCACCAGGAACAATCAAGCAATCATAATTGTTTTCTTTAAGCCAATTTTGGAAATTGTCTTCATTCACGCTAAACAATACGGAGTAATCCTTTTTACCATTTTCAAGAATAACATCCTCGTCATTCATCATCTCTTCGGCATATTCTTGTGCTTCTGGAGAACCAAGACCATGCTTCTTTCTATATGAATATCTTGTTCTTCCTCTTGCGTCGTAATCGTAAATTAGAAAATCTCTCATTTGCTCATCGGTTATATTACCAACATCAAATACTTTCTCAGCTCTTATATATGCCTCAACTACTCTTTCCTTGCCTCCTCGCTCTTCGGTTCTACGAGAAGCAAAGCTATCGGCAATTTCTTTGTTATCAACAAAATAAAAGCCCTCTCCTAAATGACTTGTTTGTATTTTTTCATTCTTGAATGTGTAAAATTCTGCATTAGTACCATGATATAGCACCTTTGGTGCGCCATCTTCATTCAAAAATGCTTTATTTACAGGTTTTGGATTAAAATCTTTATCATATTGCTTGACAATTTTGAATAAATCGGATATACTATAGGTGGTAGCAAGTTCGCCCTCAGTTAAGCCTTCCTTATGGAAGAGAACACTGTTAGGCAAGTTTGCTACTTTTGTTATATCCTTCAATTTGTATGCTCGTGTAAACACTTCTCTTTCGTTGTTTGAAAGAGCTTCCTCCACATACAACTTCAAAAGATATTTTTCGCCAAGCTCTTCGTATATAGTATAAAAGCTATGCATAAACGAGGTGTTTGGCATTTTACTTTTACTATTGGGCAACGAAATTACCGTGTCTAAATAAACTGCATTTTCAACAATAGCATTTATATCGTTCACTGCGATATTTGATTTTTTATCTCCGACTGATTGTATAGAAGTTTCTCCTCTAATATCTCTGCTCCAAGAAATTATTTTTCCAGTATCGATATTTTGATTTTTTCCAGCTTTGAAAATATTTGATGGCGAATGTTCTACAACTTTTGCTGTTGATTTATCCTCACTTCGCCAATCACCATACCAAGAACGGAAAAATGGAGACTTTATACCAAGTTCTTTGTAAAACTTACGCGCCCATTTCTCAGCTTTTTGAATATCTTCACTTGTAAAATCATTTATGCTTTTTTTCTTTCCATCTTGAGTGATGGTACGAAGAGTCTGCACATCTTGCAAGGTTATTTGTGCTTCATCGGTTGGCTTTTCTGACGAAGCAACCGATTTTCTCTCGTTCTCAACCTCGGCACCTTTCTCCTCATCCTCACGGCCGAGCTGTGAAATCTTCACACCGCCCTGGGACTTCTTTATTGCTCTGCCGAATTTATTTACAAGCTTGCTTAAATATTTTGCGCTCTCTCGGTCCACCGAGGCGCTTTTTTTATTTAGGCTCTTAAGCTTGTTGAATATCTTTTCAACCAAGGATGCATCACGCTGTGCAAGCTTCTCAATGAAGTACTCATCTCCAAGAAGAATGCCTACAAGGTCCGCGGTGTACTCTGTTTCGACCAGGTACTCTCTTTGGTTAAAGTCCATATTTTTCATTTGCCCTGCATAAGCATCTCTTATCTGTTTTTTACGCGCCTTAATATCGCCTATTTTTGCCTTTAGAGCTGCAGGTGCCTTTGGGTCCTTGGCTATTTCCTCAAGCATAAGCGCCATTTCGCCATAAGCGCGTGTGCCCTCAGTAATATGCGCCACCTCGTGTGTTGCCACAAACTCAGCAATTTCCTCGCCTGAAAATGCGGCGTTATTGTTTATGTAAACAATTCCCTCATCTATATTGTAAAATGCGTTATTTTGGGCGCTGTCGCTTGTAACAACGACATTTGCTCCCTCTCCAAGCATTTTCTCAACATAAGATTTCGCCTTAGATGCACCATCTGTAAGCTCTGTATCAGCTGATAATGGCTTATGCTTGAGCGTGGCGCTTATCGCACGTAAATTAGAGGAAACTGCACCTGTGTTAATATCAGCGCGCAAATCACTCTTTATTGAGCCATCCTCATTAAAGGCGTTTTTGTAAAGACCCATGGTGCTCATATAGTTGGTGCGTTGCTCCTTAGACATTGCAGTTAGCTCGCGCGAAATATCATAAAGCGCATCATCTATCGCCTTGTCATACTTACCATGCTTGCTAACATCCTTGTCGTAATACTTTGACACCTTGCTAATATACTCCATAGAGTTGTCAGCACGACTTGCCTTAAAGCCACCACGAGAGCTATTGCGAACACCTCCAAGCGCCTTTGAGCCGCCGCCCATAATAGAGCCAATAGTACCACCAAGCAATGCAGTGCGAGGAAGTCCCTTGATTGTTTCCTTGTAGTTTTCCCCTATGTTCTTGTCAATACCTGTCGCATACTTAAGCGCTGGGTCAGCCAGGTCAGATGCCATCTCTTCCCCTGCCTCCGATATAAACGTCTCAGCAACCTCGCCAAGACCGCTTGATGCAAATTTGCCAAGCTTAGTGCCTGAAAGCATTTTGCTAACCAAGGTTGAACTCTTGCCAAGCGCAAAACCGCCGACTGACTCAATGGCGCCTTCTAAAACACCTGAGCCAATACCATAAAGCCACGCATTATAATATCCTGCATCGTTCTGCAGTGCTGACTCCATATTATTGCCTCCTGCAGCCATACCCATACTAACAGGACCAAGCACAGCGCCGGCATAAGGGATGGCGGAAAGCGCCACGGATGGCGCCATTCCTCCAATGCCCTGCTCAACATCACGCACAAAATTACCCACCTTGCCATCGTCAAGGAAGGAGGCATCCTCTACCTTGTCATATCCAATAGCATCAGTAAGCCAGCCTGTGGCATCAAAAGCAATATGCTTGCCCAAATTTTCCTTGAAGTCCTTGCTAAAAATTCCACCTATGGCACCTACAGCACCTACATGCGCATCATAAATACCCTCAATGCTTTTGATTGCCCCCTTTGTAGGCGCTCCCAAAAGGACCTCAAGAATAGTTGAACCAACGCGGCCGAGAACTCCTGCCTTTTCCTTCTCGTTAGCTTGGCTTATCCTTCTATCAACTTCGTATTTTTTCATTATTTTTACTCATTTAGCGAAAAACATCCCTCTATCATTTATTAACTATAGCATCAATATCAACTATATTATCAGCTATTTTTTTCAAAAAGTTATATAATTTTGGATGCTCTTTGCTAAGCTCCTCAGCTCTTTTTCCTTTACTTTTTTTTACCTTAGTTGTTCCCCAGAATTGACGCCAACCTCCGTCTTTATAGTCGTAGCCTTCGGGAGTATAAACGTCAAGGCTTTCGTGCGCCTGTCTGCCCTTGCCCACACTAAGGACATCTCTGTCGATTTTCTTGAAACGTCCGTTTCCGAGATACTGATATACGTAGGAGCGCTTGTCAAGATGCTTTCCGTAGTTAGGTATAATGTACTGGCCTTCCTTGATTTTACCGGCCTTGGCATCTGCAACAATATTTTCAAGATAATCGTGTTGGTTTGAATTTTCGCGGCCCATACCAAAGAATTTTCCAAATTCATCAATGCTGTCGTTATAAACATTAACAGTTGTGTCTTCATAGTCCTTTAGATGTTGCTCGTATTGAGTTTTAAGCAACTCATACTCTTCGCTGTCAAAAGCCGTTTCGTCTTTTTTCAAAATTTCCTTGTACTTATTCTCGAGCGTTTCAAAATCAAGCTGTCCTGCCTGATAGCCTTCAAGCAATGCGGTGAAATTATCATATGTGGTCACTCCACTCTCATCCAAAGCCTCTCTTTGCGCATCAATTTCAGCGATTGCTGCATTTGTTTCAATGTTTGATTCTGCAACTGCATTTCTATATTCCGTTAGAATATCGTTTTCAGCTTCATTGCTCTGGTTAAGGATTTTAGCGCGCGCTGCAGCGCCTTGAGCGTAGAGGTCGATTAAACCACTTTCAGACACACCCGTGGCAATGCCTTGCATTTTCATAGCATCCTCAGCTTTCTTTTGCGCCTGAGCTTGGGCGATGTAATTATCGCGTAGGGATTGTTCCTTTTGTGCCTGTACCTGTGTCTCAGCCTCTTTCTTTTGGTTAAGCAGCTCTGCTTGCTTAACATACTTATTATAGAGTAAGCGGTTAGCTTGCTCATCAAGAGTGCTTAACTCCTCGCCCTCCTTAGCTTTTCTTGCCCTCTCATCGGTTTTAACCCATTCTTGATAGTCTTTAATGTCAATCATTTTTTTCACCCTCCTTTGTCTCTGATGCTAATTTATCTATTGGCTCCTTTGTAAAGGGAACTGTCAACTGCGCTGACTGAGGGATATTTTCCCCATTGACTGATATCTTTTGCTCTGCTTTTCTTGCTTCAGCATAAATTTTAAATTTATCAAGCAAGTCGATTTTACGTATCTTATTGTTTCGGTAGTCATTTATCACCCACATAAACGAGTTCTGCATTTGGACTACTCCACCACATATATACATTATTACCTGCATTGTGTTCC
>JAZOCP010000014.1:0-6326 GCA_045596585.1 Eubacteriales bacterium | reverse complement strand
CATGGAATAAATCTCATCCAGCTGGATGCCAAATTCGGACAATGCTTCGCCGTAAAGCTCCGACAACCCTAAGTTTCGGAGATTGTTCTTCAGTGAGCGTCCGATTAAAAACTCCATGCAGAGATAGTAAATCTTTTTTGCTTTAACCTTTTTCACCTTATGCTTAAAGGTTGATCTTTTTTGAGTAAGTATATCTTTAACAGTTAAAATGGTTGCTTTATAAATTTGCTCCTTATTTGCATCCTCCGGATTAACGCCAAAGTATCTTGAAAGCTTTAGCGCAAGGGCATCCCTAACTGTTTCTTTTGAAAATGTTTGATTCATTGGTTTTCTCCTTGTAAATGTAAATAAAACAACAAATATTTACATTTTTTGCCTTTTGTATTAACGACTGTCCCGTAAATTAATACGGGACAATTCTCTTATTTATTTGCTATATTTCTGTATAAATCCATGTATTTTTTAGCAGAAACGCTCCACGAAAAATCGATTTCCATTACTTTTTTAACGAGCTCTGCCCATTTTTTCTTGTCTTTAAATAAGTCAACTGCTCTTGCAACAGCATCCTTCATTTCATGTGCGTTGTAGTTTGCAAATGTAAAGCCATTGCCTTCTCCATTATAAACATTATATGGCTTTATAGTATCATAAAGACCACCTGTTTCTCTAACAACAGGAACACTACCATAAGCTGAAGAAATCATTTGTGATAAACCACAAGGCTCACTCTTGGATGGCATTAAGAAAATGTCAGAGCCTGCATATATTTTCTTTGACAAATCCTTGTTAAACTCAAGAAAAATCTTAACCTTGTCAGAATATTGTTTTTGAATTGATTTAAAATATTCCTCAAGCTCATGCTCTCCAGTACCTAAAAGTACAAATTGAATTCCTAAGTCTAACATTTCGGGCAAAATATACTTAACCAAGTCAAAGCCCTTATGTGATGCAAGTCTTGAAATCATTGAAACAACTGGTATTTCACTATTCTGCTCCAAGCCACACATTTCTTGTAGTTGTCTTTTGCACTCTGCTTTGCCACTAATTTTGCTTGATGAAAACTTTTTAGCAATAACGTCATCCTTAGATGGATTATAATAGTTTACATCAATACCATTAACAATACCAGTGGTTTTATCACTATACTGGTGTAAAATATAATGCAATCCACTTGAATAGTACTCTGTTTGAATTTCATTAGCGTATCTTTGGCTAACTGTAGAAACTATATCAGAGCAAACTATTGCACCCTTAGTTAAGTTAATATCACCATTATACTCTACTATGCTTCTATCGCCAAAGCAATCAAGACCAAAAACATCACCCAATATAGACATAGAATAAATTCCTTGATAATCGATGTTGTGTATTGTATAAATAGTCTTAATATCACAGTAGAATGGGTTTAAATAATACTTTCTTTTAAGGTATATAATTGATGTTGCACTTTGCCAGTCATTTGCGTGTAAAATATCAGGATAAAAATCAATAATTGGCATTATATCAAGAACTGCTTTACCAAAGAAAGCAAATCTTTCACCATCATCATAATCACCATAAATTGTACCACGTTTGAAGTAATATTCATTATCAAGAAAATAATAAATTACTCCACCAAGCTCACACTTATATATTCCGCAATACTGATTTCTCCACGAGAGCCCAACTGTAGTATTTCCAACATACTCAAGCTCACTCGCATATTTTTCTTTAATCTTTTGAAATAGTGGGAGAACTACACGAACATCAACATTTGAATCATTTGCTACAAGTGCTTGTGGCAAAGAACCTAATACGTCGCCAAGACCACCTGTTGATATAAAAGGAACAGCCTCAGTACCTACAAATAGTATTTTCATATTTTTCTCCTTAAATCATTTTTCCCTTTGCAAGATAGAAAGGTAATGTTTCATCACCAGATAAAACCTTATTATCTCTTATCATTACGTTTTTATCTGCAATTACACAGTTTAGTTGAACATTTTCTCCTGTGTATGTATCTTGGAAAAGAATAGAATTTTTAACAACTGATCCCTTTCCTATTTTGGTGCCACGGAAGACAATTGAATTTTCAACCTCTCCAAAAATTTCGCAACCATCTGCTATAAGTGAGTTCTTCACCTTTGCGTCTGGGCTATAATATGCTGGTGCTGAATTTCTTACCTTTGTATATATTGGTCTATTCTTAACAC
This sequence comes from Eubacteriales bacterium, assembly GCA_045596585.1. Lineage (GTDB taxonomy): Bacteria > Bacillota > Clostridia > Oscillospirales > CAG-272 > RGIG2000. The sequence continues at coordinate 4,134 of JAZOCP010000014.1, read as the reverse complement.
CAAACAATTGCTTTCTTACATTTTTATCTTTAATTAATTCCATACTTGACAAATAATAGTCTTGTGAGGAAGAAATACATGCAAAATAGCCATCATATCTATATGTCATATATGTTCTTCTTGAAATTCCTCTAAGTAAAATATCTTTTGTCAAGCTTGTATAGTTATGTGCAATTGAATCTTCAACTATTTCTTGTAAATACTGACGTGACATAACCACAATATTAAGGTTAATGTCTGCTTCTCCTTCAAAATTAGTCGGGTAAGCCTGAACGTCTGTAATTTTTCCACCTTCGCCAGATTCAACTAATACATTAATTTTAGCCTGGTCTTTTGTCAAATTAACCTTTTTAACTGCCATAGTAAGGTCAGCATTATTATCTTTATGATACTTAATCATATCATTTAAATCAATGTTACAAATTACATCGCAGTCAGAGAGTACAACATAGTCATCAGTAATTTTACTAATGGCATAATTTACACTTTTTAAAGCCTCAAGACGAGTTGTATATAGTTGATTAAAATTTCCGGCAGTGGCTCTTATAAATGGTGGAAGAATTTTAATACCGCCACTTCTTCTTGCCAAATCCCAGTCCTTGCCAGAACCGATATGGTCCATCAATGATTGGTAATTATAGTGAGTAATTACACTAATATTTGTAATATTTGAGTTTACCATATTGGAAAGTGTGAAATCGATAAGTCTATAACGACATCCAAATGGAACTGATGCCATAGTTCTATTTCTGGTTAACTCAGGTATATTGTTATCATGAATATTTGAAAAAATAATTCCAGCTGCTGACATATCTATTCCTCCTTATTCCTCTATGCTTGAAACGCCATCAAAGGCATCACTGTTAATCATTGCTTCTGAGTTTATTACAACCCCTGGCTCTACGCAAAGGCCACTGCCAACAACAGCAATTCCCTTTGCAACACCCTTAGGCTCACCAACAACAGCATTCTCAGAAATTATACTATTACCATCAATAATAGAATATTCTACCTTCGCTCCTGCTTTAATAACAGTGCCACTCATAATTACAGAATCCTTAACAATAGCACCCTTTTCAACTATTACATTGCTTGATAGAACACTATGCTCTACCACACCTTGAATTTCGCAACCCTCAGAAATTATAGAATTAGCAACTGTAGCATCATTACCGATAAAATGAGGTGGTGCTGCATAGTTTCTTGAGAAGATTCTCCATTTTTTGTCATGAACATTAAATTCCGGTTTTTCACCTAAAAGATCCATATTAGCTTCCCACAAGCTACTAATAGTTCCAACATCCTTCCAATAACCATCAAATGGGAAGGTGTACATTTTCTTGCCATCCTCTAACATATTTGGAATAATATTTTTACCAAAATCGTTGCTTGAACCAGGAGTATTTTCATCATCAATCAAGTATTTCTCTAAAACCTTTGTATTGAATATGTAAATACCCATCGAAGCTTTTGTGCTTGTAGGGTTCTTTGGCTTTTCTTGGAACTCGGTAATTCTTCCTGTTTCGTCAGTAACCATAATGCCAAATCTACTTGCTTCAGAAAGTGGAACCTCTAAAACTGCAATAGTGCAATCCGCTCCCGATGCTTTATGTGATTGAAGCATTGCGTTATAATCCATCTTGTAGATATGGTCTCCTGAAAGAATCAAAACATAGTCTGGGGCATATCTTTTGATAAAATCAAGATTTTGATAAATAGCATTGGCAGTTCCTTTATACCAATCTGCACCATTTTTACCTTGATATGGTGGAAGAACCATTACTCCACCGCTCATTCTATCTAAGTCCCATGGTTGACCATTTCCAATATACTCATTTAAAACTAATGGTTGATATTGTGTTAAAACTCCAACCGTGTAAATACCAGAATTTACGCAGTTTGACATTGGAAAATCGATAATCCTGTATTTACCGCCAAATGTAACCGCTGGCTTAGCAGTTTTTTCTGTCAAAGCATATAATCTACTACCTTGTCCACCTGCCAAAAGCATTGCAACACACTCTTTTTTCTTAAACATATCTACACTCTCCTTGTCTTTCCTTTAACCTTACGCAAAATAACCGCACTGTTAGCAGGAAGATTAATATTAAAATAATTTTGCGTCTTTTCAAATTGGTCCTTGTATTGTGCTGTTTGAATAATCTTATTGTTTAAAATTCCTTTTCCACCGAATTTATACTCATCGGTATTTAAAGCCTCCTCATATTTTCCAGATGCTTCAACCTTTACAGTATAATTTTCTCGAGTAACTGGAGCAAAATTCACAACGATAATGAGCTCTGAACCATCTACAGCTTTTCGTTTAAATGAAATAATGTTCCACTCATTTTCATTTGTTTCAATCCACTCATATCCGTCCCAAGAATTATCTATTTCCCATAATTGCTTGTTAGCTAAATAAAAGTTATTAAGCTCAGCAATAAATCCTTGCATTTCTTTATGTCTTGGATAATCAAGCATAAACCATTCAAGCTGGTTTTCATAATCCCATTCTCTAAATTGAGCAAATTCTGTTCCCATAAATGTCATCTTTTTGCCTGGCATGCACATCATATATGTCATGAAAGCTCTCATAAGTGAAAACTTTTCATCATAATTACCATACATTTTATCAATTAATGATTTTTTTCCGTGCACAACCTCATCGTGAGAAATTGGATAAATATAATTCTCATTGAAAGCATACATCATAGGAAATGTCAGCTTGTCATGCTTATATTTTCTATACACAGGATCTGACGAAATATATTCAAACATATCGTTCGCCCATCCCATATTCCATTTGTAGTTAAAACCAAGACCACCTTCTCCAACTGGTTTTGTAATCATTGGCCAATCGGTTGATTCCTCAGCTATCATTAATGCGTCTTCAAATTCTATGAAAACTGCAGAGTTTAATTTTTTGAGGAAAGCAATAGCCTCTTTATTTTTATTATTGCCCTCATCATTTGGTATCCACTCACCTGGATCCTTATCAAAATCCAAATAAAGCATTGATGCAACTGCATCTACTCTTAAACCATCAATATGATATTTTCTAAACCAAAACAGCGCATTAGAAACAAGGAATGACTGTATTTCTTCTCTTCCCAAGTCAAAAAACCTTGTTCCCCATACCTTATGCTCCATCCTATCATGTCCTTGATATTCATACAAAGGTTGTCCATCAAATTCGTAAAGACCATGTGCATCCTTGGGGAAATGTGCAGGAACCCAATCAAGTATTACGCCAATACCAGATTCATGCAATTTATTTACAAAATACATAAAATCTTTAGGATTTCCAAACCTTGAGGTTGGAGCAAAGTAAGAGGCAACCTGATATCCCCATGAGCCATCATATGGGTGCTCCATTATCGGCATAAGCTCTACATGGGTGTATCCCATTTTCTTAAGATATGGAGCCAACTGGTCAACTATTTCTCTGTAATTTAAATAACTATTTCCTCCAGAAGTTGATGCACCATTTTTTGTCTTCCATGATGCTAAATTCATTTCATAAATGTTTAATGGAGCTGAATTATAATATTTATCAGCCTTTGTGCCCTTGTATTTAGTGTGTAATGAATGCTTGTATTTGAACCAATTAGCATCATTCCACTCAAAGCCATCTAAATTGCATACTATTGATGCAGTTTTCATTAGTGTTTCAGAATGAAAAGCATATGGGTCAGCCTTATAGTAACAATTTCCACTGTTCCATATTTTAAACTTATAGCACTTTCCAATCAACGACTCGCTTGATGAAAAGGTAATCTCCCAAATGCCAGATTCGGGGTTTTTTATCATTTGAAGACCATTGTCCCAAGAGGTGAAATCTGAAACTAACATAACACTATCAGCATTAGGTGCCCAAACTCTAAATGAATAGTCAAAATTTGTGCCATTTATTGTTTCGTGACAGCCAAGGAAATCATATGAAAAATAATTAGTTCCTTGGTGAAAATAAAAGGCAGCCAAATCTGTTTTGGGGTTTACAGAATTCATAATATACACCTCCATAAAACTCTTTAATAATATTATATTATTATTTTGTTCACATTTCAAGAGTAAATGTTAGTAAATATGAAAAATTTGTTTACATTTTTTGAAAAAATTATCACTTTTTCTACT
>JAZOCP010000013.1:0-1772 GCA_045596585.1 Eubacteriales bacterium | reverse complement strand
CCAAGCGGTCTTAGGAAGACAAGTTGCCCCCCCAACTCCTTGGCTCACAGAACGACATGGCTACGATCCGACTTCCGGTTTTTGTGATGTGCATGTGCATTTCAGAGAGCCGGGATTTTCTTATAAGGAAACTATAAGAACTGGCTCGCTCGCTGGGGCAAACGGTGGCTATACAGATGTGTGCACAATGCCGAATTTAAGCCCTGTGCCTGACTCGGTTGAGAATATAAAGGCACAGCTTGATATTATTGCGCGCGATGGAAAAATTGGAATTTTACCATACGCCTCAATTACAGTTGGCCAAAGGGGTGAGGAGCTCTCTGATATGGAGGGGCTTACAAAATATGCAATCGCCTTTTCAGATGACGGGCGCGGAGTGCAAAGTGACTCTATGATGGAAGAGGCTATGAAAAAGGCAAGGTCGCTCGATAAAATCATAGTTGCGCATTGCGAAATAAATGAGCTACTAAAGGGTGGCTACATTCACGATGGTGAGTTTGCAAGAATTCACGGTATGAAGGGCATTTGCTCAGAGAGTGAATGGGGACAAATTGGGCGCGATATTGAGCTTGTAAAAAAGACAGGCTGTAAATACCACGTGTGTCACATTTCCACCAAGGAAAGCGTTGAACTGATTAGACAGGCAAAAAAGGATGGCGTTGACATCACCTGTGAAACAGGACCTCACTACTTAGTATTTAATGATATGATGCTAAAGGACGAGGGCAGATTTAAGATGAACCCACCGATAAGGAGCGAGGAGGACAGACTCGCCCTTATTGAAGGCATAAAGGACGGTACAATAGATATGATTGCAACCGACCACGCCCCACACTCAAGTGAGGAAAAGAGCAAGGGTCTTAGTGGTAGCAACATGGGAGTTGTTGGACTGGAAACTGCCTTTGCAGTAATGTACACCTACTTTGTAAAAACAGGCGAAATCACCATGGAAAAACTGCTTGATTTAATGTGCTATAACCCAAGAAAGCGCTTTAATATTCCACTTGGTGAGTCTTATACAGTGTTTGACCTTGATAAAAAATACAAGGTTGACCCAAGTGAATTTTTGTCAATGGGTAAGGCAACACCATTTGAGGGCATGGAGCTTTATGGTGAATGCCTAAAGACCGTCAAGGACGGAAAAATTATTGTGGCTAACCACAAGGAAATTTAAATTTGATTAATAAAAATAAAATTCACATATAAAATCGAGAGCTTTAGAGAGCGAATGAAAAGCCGTGAACGCGAAGATTCTGGCAGTGCGAGAACGTCTTGAAAGGCTATAAAAGTTGCTTTTCGTTTTCATCGTTCTATAAGGTCTATCGGGAGGAGAAAAAAGATGGCAAAAAGAACAGACATCAAAAGAGTAATGATTATAGGCTCAGGTCCTATTATAATCGGACAAGCAGCAGAGTTTGACTATGCTGGCACACAGGCTTGTCTTGCGCTTAAGGAGGAGGGCTACGAGGTAATTCTTGTAAACTCTAACCCTGCAACAATTATGACAGATACAACAGTTGCAGACAAGGTATATATGGAGCCACTTACACTTGAATATGTGGCAAAGATTATTCGTCACGAGCGTCCAGATGCAATAGTTCCTGGTATCGGTGGACAAACAGGTCTTAACCTTGCTATGCAGCTTTCGAGAAAGGTAATTCTGGACGAGTGCCACGTTGAAATGCTTGGCACTGATTGTCGCAGTATAGAGCGCGCGGAGGACAGAGAGCTGTTCAAGCAGCTGTGCCTTGACCTTGGCGAGCCGGTAGTTC
>JAZOCP010000012.1:0-6114 GCA_045596585.1 Eubacteriales bacterium | reverse complement strand
ATAAATAGAATAAAAAGCACCAATCGGTGCTTTTTATTCTATTTGCCTTCTAAAAGAAATTTTTCAATCCCATCAATTTCGTCAATAATTTCAAGCATGCTATCTTCAAGTGCTTGAATTTCATTTTCAAGCTCACATAGTCTTAAGTAGTCACTTGTTACCTCATCGCTTTGCATTTCAAGGTGTTTATTTGATATTTCTAAATCCAAAGCTTCCATTTTTTCATTAAGCTTTATGAGTCGCTTTTCAGCCTTCGCTTTTTCTTTGCCAGCTAAATATGCTTCCTTGCCTTTTTTTAGTGGTTCGTTTTTTTCTTGAACGACAACATCGGATTTTGATGTGCTTGGCAAAGTGCCCTCACTCTTTTTTAGTAAATACTCATCGTAATTGTAATCAAAAAGGACAGCACCATAGCCGTCAAAAACAAGTAGAGCATTTGCAAGCTTTTTTACAAAGTATCTATCGTGTGAAACAAACAAAATAGTTCCTTCAAAGGCAGATAGCATGTTTTCAAGCGTTTCCTTACCAATCATATCCATGTGGTTAGTTGGCTCATCAAGAATTAAAAAGTTTGGCTTTTTTTGTAAAATCTTGCAAAGAGCAAGTCTAACTTTTTCACCGCCAGATAGCATGTCAACTGTTTTAAAAACATCTTCACCAGAAAACATAAATGCACCAAGTGCGTTTCTTGCTTCTGTTTCAGTAAGATTAGGGAAGAGGTCCCAAAAATCATCAAGTACAGTTTTGTTACTTGAATATTGTGCCATTTGTTGGTCAAAATATCCAACATCAACCTGCCAACCAAATTCATAATTTCCACTAAGCTTTGGAACAGCGCCCATAATAGTTTTTAAAAATGTACTTTTGCCAAGTCCGTTTCCGCCAATTATACCGATACGTTGCTTTTTAGCTTGTACAAATGAAATTTTAGCAAGCGGAGAAGTATAACCGATTACTAAATTTTTTGCTGTAAAAACATCCTTACCCGTTTCACGGTTTGGCGTAAAGATGGCGACAAATGTTTTAGTATCAAATTTTCTTGGCTCGTCAATTTTAACCATGTGCTCAATTTGCTTTAATTTTGAGTCCGTCATTGATACCTTAGTAGGTGTGCCTCTGAATTTTTCAATTAAAGCTCTTAAACGAGCAATTTCTGCTTGTTGTAGCTTATATGCCTTTTGCCTTTCTAAAAAGCGCGCTTCTTTTTGCTTGACAAAATTTGAATAGTTACCAGTATATCTTGTTGTTTCTCCATATTCAATTTCATACACGACATCAACAGTGTTATCAAGAAACATTCTATCGTGTGAAACAATGACAACTGCTCGTGGGTAGCTTTTTAAGTATCCCTCAAGCCACTCAACAGAGTTGATATCAAGATGGTTAGTAGGCTCGTCTAGTAATAACACGTCAGGCTTAGAAAGAAGCAATTTTATAAAACCAAGCTTTGTAAGCTGACCACCCGAAAACTCTGAAAGCCTTCGGTGCTTGTCATCAAGACTAAAGCCAAAGCCCTTTAGTAAAATGTTATAGTCCTTTTCGTAAAAATATCCACCCTGTGTCTCAAATTCCTCATGTAATCTTGTATAAAGCTCAACATCCTCAAGGCTTGATTTTCCTGTTTCCATAAGGGCAAGCAGTACGTCAATGCGCTTCTTTTTTTCAAGTATAGAGGCAAACACCTCTTGCATTGATTCGTCAACGCTTAAGTCCAGATTATCAAATGGATTCTGCTTCAAATATCCAATTTCAAGACGCGCACTCTTTGCTATAAACGAGTCCTCGCCCTCAATTTTTGTAAGCTCAATTTCTCCAGCAATTAGCTTTATTAGAGTGGTTTTTCCACAACCGTTTCTGCCGACAATGGCGATTTTCTCGTTTCCACGGATTTCAAAACTGATTTTTCTTAAAATTACATTCGCCCCAAGCTCAACTGAGCCATTTTTGATTTGATAAACCATTTTGCCCTCCGTAAAAAAATATCATAGCATATTTTACCATAAAATCACATAAAATGCTAACATTTTTCTAAAACTCTTGAAAAATATTTTCTGCCCTGTTAAAATGTATTTATTAGAAGAGAAGGAGGGTAAATATGAAGGAAAAGAAAAAGCGCTACTATATACTTGATATAATTCGCGCCATAACCCTAATTAGTATGATTTTATACCACTTCACCTACGACCTACTTGACCTTTTTGGACTAAAAGAGATGTTAGATAACATTTTCCTTGTCTTGTGGCAACAGTCAATATGCATCACCTTTGTTTTTCTCTCTGGCTTTTGCTTTAGCTTAGGCAAGCACCCACTAAGAAGGGGACTTATAATATTTGGCTGCGGCTGCGTTGTTAGCCTCTTTACATATTTCTTTATAAAAAATATGTTCATTTCCTTTGGCATACTTTCCTTTATGGGACTTGCTATGCTGATAACAACACCACTTAATCTGCTCTTTAAAAAGATAAAATTCAACCACTGGGTGGGATTTTTTGTGTTTCTTACCCTGTTTGTCCTAATAAAAAATATTTGGCGTGGCAGTATAATTTTTGGTGCCATTGAAATGCCAGAAGTATTATATCAAAACGTAGTAACAGCATACCTCGGCTTCCCACCAAAAGGCTTTTCCTCAGCGGACTATTTTCCAATTTTGCCTTGGATATGTCTTTATCTAAGTGGCTACTTTGCATATCAAATAGCCCAAAGATTTGACCTGCTAAAATACCTAACTAAATTTAGAATAAAGCCACTCGAATTTATCGGCAGACACACATTAATTATCTATATGGCACACCAGCCAATAATCTATGGCATAACATATTCACTATATTGGTTATTATTTAGTTCTAAATAATTCATAAAAAATTAACAAATGTTGCTTATTGTAAATATTGACCAAAAAACTAATACTTTTATTCCTCCCAAAATACTTAAAAATGTATCGAATTTGTGCATAGTTCACAAAATGATGAATTTTTTGTTTTTTTGTTCAACTTGACAGTTTTCCACACATATGTTAATATAATTTTATAATATTATTTGGCGAAAATCGCAAAAATTCTAAGGAGAAATTATGAAAAAAAGAATTTTACTAACTATTATCTTAGCAATATTTTTAGTATCTTGCTTTGCACTAATTGTATCAGCTGAGGATGAAATTACAGTCACATACAACTGGCATAGTGGTAGCGTGCGTAAAACTGCAACTCCAAATGAGGATGGTAGCTTTACTCTCTTTGAAACAAAATTATCGAGTGATGCAACCTTTACCTTAACCGATGGCACAGTTGTAAATAAGGAGTTTTACGGTTGGTTTGACGAGGAGGGCAATTTATATGAGCCTGGTCAAAAGGTTACCTTCACCAAGTCAACGCGTTTATATGAGGCATATGGTATTACAGTTTACAATATGGATGACCTTATTAGTGCGTTAAATGACGATCAGAAATCTGTATACGTTAAGCTCGGTGCTGACATAACATCAACTAAACAGCTCAGCGTTGGTTGGGATACTGGAGAAATCAACTTAAATGGTCACAACCTTACAATCACTGTGGATAGCAACGCTATAAACGTTTCACGTGGTGCACTTATTATTCACGGTAAGGGCACAATTACCCACACACCTGCAACCACAAATAAGGATGACAGAGGCTTTACATATTTTTCAGCACACGGATACGGTGATGAAGGAAATCCACAGCTTTTTTGGATAGGTAAGGACGTAAAGATTACAACACCATATCACTTGCTTTACTGCACAAACATTAAAGCAGGCTATAATATGCCAGATATGGTAATAGCTGGCGATGTTACAGCAAAAAGCGTTGCACGCATCAACCCAATAATTGAAAATGCAAGATGCTATATTGCAAGCACTGCAAAGGTTAACGTTTCAACAAGCTTTCTTGATTTTAGAAACCAAACAGCTACAAATGGGTATATGAATGTTACACTCGGTGGTAATATTACATTTACAAATTCAAGTGCGTTAATCCTTAACGACTTCATGATGACAAATAGATTTAATATATTTGAAATAACAAATGGTTCATTTACTGTTTCCGAGACAGATGCTGAGCGTATTTCTATGTTCTTGCCAGAAACACTTATGCTTAAGCCAACAGCGAACGACGATGGCACAATAACCTATAATGTTGTAGAAGCAGACTGCGTTCACAACTGGGTAAAGGATATGGAGCAAAGCGTTGAGGCAACTCCAACTGCACCTGGTATTGATATTCACACTTGCTCAAATTGTGGAACAAGCAAGCAAACAATTACTGTATATTCGCCAAAAAGTGTACAGATTTCCGTAACAGTAAAAACAGACTCTGGATTGGAAACATATACCGTTTTGGCTGGTGATGTTTTAGAGTTTATGTATAACGGAACAGGAGCATCGGCGATATGCTATGTTGGTGGTCTTAAGGATACAGCTGATTTTACAGCTGACCAAATAGTTGCTTTTGATATCCCTGCTGGCGTGGGTGAATTCTTTGGCTTTGCAAACACCACAGTAGAAACCGTTAATATTCTTGATGGTGCTGAAATTAAGGTTTATTCACTTACCGCAATGACTGGTATTAAAAATATCAACATAGGCGCAGCAACTGTTACATTTGACACACTTAAGAGCTCCACAGTTGAAAAAATTTCAAATACTAAGGCTGGCGCAAATATTACAGTTACAAATCAATGCTTCTCAAGTGGTAAGAGTATAAAACATTTTGAAATGATTTCAGGTAGTACATATGTATTTGGTACAGATGCTTTTAGAAGCTCAACTCTTGAAGAGGTTATTATCCCAGATAACTCAACTGTAACCTTTGGTCAAAAGAGCTTTGCAGAAACAACTACAATTAAGTATGTATATGTTGGTGCAAATGCTATCGCAAGCAAAATGATTGGTGACGACAACTCAATCACTTCAGTATTTGGTGGTAACTCATATCTTTCTAAGGTTGTTCTTATGGATATAACCTATATCGGAAAATGGTCACTCAGTACTAAAAAACCAGGTAATGCTTATGAGCCACTTTGTGACTTGGTTGTATACGCACATAGCGAGGATTTCTCATTCCACGCAGAGGCGTTCAACGATAGAGCTGGTGATTATACAGTTTATATTTATACAGCAGACGCTGATATGTCAAGCGCAACATCATCAAGTAACTATGTTATTTATAGGGGCATAGGTCACGCATACACGGAAGAAATTATAACCGAATCAACCTGTGTAACACAAGGAACTGTAGGATTCATTACCGACTGCCCTTGTGGAATTGATTATCGTGATAATGCCTTTACATCAGTTGCAAACAAGAAAACAGAGCTAAATGGTATTAGCTATGAGCCATATGGCAAAGAGGTTAGTTATCTTCCACTTTCACAAGAGCATACACTTGGTACTGAAGTGGCTGATGTAATTTATGAAAACTACTTTGAATATGGCACAATTTATTACTTCTGCTCAGTATGTAATGCAGTAGAGGTGGCTGAAGCAACACCAAGTGCCTCACCAATGTTCTCAGCAGCTGGTTACTCATACTTTGAAGAGAATGAGGAAGGTGGAATTTCCTACGCTATTAAAATAAATCATGATGCGGTTGATTTCTATGAGGAAAATACTGGAAAAGAAATTATTTATGGCTTAGTAGCAGGTGTATATAAGGATGGTAAACCAATAATTGATGCTGAAAACACTCAAGAGGGTGCAATAAGCGCCAATATAGCAAATACCAATTTCACATTGCTTCAAATGAAGCTGTTTGGCATAGACTCTGAAAATGAAACAAAAGAGCTAAATATGTGTGGATATGTAATTCAAGACACAAATATTAGATATCTTTCAGATAATAACACTTTTGATATTGCTGAATCAATCTCATTATCGAGCATAAAGAATTTAACAAGCCAAGAAACAACAGTTCCTTCTGATGAAGAAGAATAAAATAAAAAATAGCCACTCTTTTGGTGGCTATTTTTAGTCTAAAAACCATGTATCATATTTGTCTTTTTCATAAAGGAAGTGATCACAAAGAGGTGCAATTTCAGTAGTTGGAACAACTGTATTTTCATCTTCAATTCCTACAACTAAAAAACCGTTATTATGTG
>JAZOCP010000011.1:0-7080 GCA_045596585.1 Eubacteriales bacterium | reverse complement strand
TTAAGATGAAAATGCTCGTTACATTCACTACCCATAAGGTATTGATAGCATGCACATGAGCCATTGCCTATGGTCATTTTTCTAACCACGCCCTCGCACTCAAGCTTATCAAGTGTGCGATAAACGGTGGCAACGGAGATTTTTATTCCTTTGCTTTTTAAATGATTCAAAACATCCATAGCGCTAAGATGGGTAGAGCTTTCACGAAAAAACTCTACTATTGCTTGGCGCTGTTTAGTGGAATATTCTCTTTTCATTATTCGTAAATTGGGTATTTTTCGCAGATTTTTGTAACCTCGTTGCGAATATAGTCAGCCTTTTCTTCAAACTCGGTTGCGCAAAGCTTAATTAGCTTACCAAGCTTAACCATATCCTCTTCAACCAAGCCACGTGAGGTAACAGCAGGTGTACCAATTCTTACGCCACTTGTTACAAATGGCTTTTCTGGGTCATTTGGAATTGCGTTTTTATTTACTGTAATGTAGCACTCGTCAAGGCGCTTTTCAAGCTCCTTACCTGTAATCTTGAATGGACGAAGGTCAAGAAGCATTAGGTGGTTGTCTGTACCACCAGATACAAGGTCAAAGCCCTCCTCAAGAAGTGTATCTGCAAGAGCCTTTGCATTTTTAACGATTTGCTCTTGATATGCCTTGAACTCTGGCTTTAATGCCTCGCCAAAGCAAACTGCCTTTGATGCAATTGTATGCATGAGTGGACCACCCTGTGTACCTGGGAAAATAGCCTTGTCGATTGCCTTTGCATATTCCTCACGGCAAAGAATAAGACCGCCACGTGGACCTCTTAATGTTTTATGTGTTGTAGTTGTAACTATATCAGCATATGGTACAGGAGATGGATGAAGTCCTGCTGCTACAAGACCTGCAATGTGTGCCATATCTACCATAAAAATAGCGCCAACCTCTTTTGCGATTTTTGAAATTCTTTCAAAATCAATTACTCTTGGGTAAGCAGATGCACCAGCAACGATAAGCTTTGGATTTGCTTCCTTTGCAATTTTTTCAAGCTCATCATAATCAATAAAGCCATTGTCGTTTACACCATAAGGAACGAAATTGAAATATGAGCCTGACATATTAACAGGGCTACCATGTGTTAAGTGTCCACCATGTGCAAGGTTCATACCAAGAACTGTGTCGCCTGGCTTTAAAAGTGCAAAATACACAGCTGTATTTGCTTGTGCACCACTATGTGGCTGTACATTTGCGTGCTCAGCACCGAAGAGCTTGCATGCGCGCTCGATAGCGATTTTTTCAACTACGTCAACGCACTCGCAACCACCATAGTATCTTTTGTCTGGGTAACCCTCAGCATATTTATTTGTAAGAGGTGTGCCCATTGCAATCATAACTGCCTCTGAAACAAGGTTTTCTGATGCTATAAGCTCAAGTCCTCTTCTTTGTCTTTTAAGCTCACTTGCAACTGCCTCGGCAACGTCCTTGTCGCTCTTTGCAAGTGTTTCAATAATCTTATTTACCATATCTGCCTCCAAATGATTCTAATTTTATATTCCAATTATACAGTATTTTGAACACAAAATCAATAGATTTTTTCAACTAAAGCGCCGATTTTGAAGCCTTATTTTTCTAAAAAAACCGTTTTCGCACCCACACAAAGCAAAAACGCGCGACCTTGTGTGTGATTTTTGAAAAAATTTAACAAAAAATTATTGACAAAAAATAATGCTTATTGTATAATTAAACTATCAAAAAATATATTGCATGTGGAGGAATCAAAATGGAATTTGCTAACACAATTCTATTTGGCGCAGGATTTAACCTTTTAAAGTTTAGTCCTATTGGCTGCGGTATCGTTTGCTTTTTATGTATCGTATTTGCCATAATCGCGCTTTGCATCCGTTGTCAGGTTATTTACGTTGACCCAGACGGAGACTATGAAATTGAACATCAAAAGAAAAGATGGCTCTCAAGAGCTATTGTTCGTCCTGCTTCAAAGCAAGGCAAGACCTTTGTTGGCTGGAGCCTTGACCCAAGAGGCAAGCATATGCTTACAGAACCAGAATTCGTTGTAACACACACTGTTGTTCTTTATGCTGTTTGGGCTGACGACGTAGTTGAGGCTGCCGCTAAGGAAGCTGCTGAGGGCGTATATGTTAAGCTCAATTATATGGACGCTGAGGGCGAATATGTTCTCGCATCTAAGGCTGTTAAGATTAATGCTATTCTTCCTGAAAATCAAGATGTTCCTGTTCTTGCTAAGGGCTGGGCATTTGAAAAGGGCGGAAAGGCTGTTCTTGAGGGCTCAAATGTAAACGCTGTTTTTGCTATTAACCTTTACCCAATCTTTAATAGTCAAGCGCCACAGGCTTCATTACCTTTCACTGGTAAGGCTGTTGTTGAGCTTCTATTTATTGATAGCGAAACTGATAAGTTTATTTACAAGGAATCACACTACCTTGCTCTTTCATCACCTGACATTTACAACAAAACTCCTTCCTTTATCGGTTGGGGCGTTGAGCAAAATGGTGAGGCTATCGTAGAAAAGGGCGACAAGGATGCTGTATTTGCAGTTCAGCTCTACTCCGTTCCTGCTGAAGAGGACGAGGTTTACGAGGAGGTTGCTCCTGTTGAGGAGGAGGCTTACGAGGAGCCTGTTGAGGAGGTTGCTTACGAGGAGCCTGTTGAAGAGGTTGTTTACGAGGAGCCTGTTGAAGAGGTTTACGAGGAAGAGCCTGTAACTGAGGAGCCTACAGAGGAAAACATCATTTATGATGATGTAGCTGAAGAGGCAGCTGATGACTCATATGAAGATGCTCCTATTGAGGAAGTATATGATGAGGAGCCTGTAATTGAGGAGGCTTATGAGGAGCCTACCGAAGAAGCCACCGAGGAGCCTGTTGTTGAGGAGGCTTACGAGGAGCCAGCTGAAGAGCCTGTAATTGAAGAGGCTTATGAAGAGCCTATCGAGGAGGCACCACAAGAGCCAGTTGAGATTGTTCCTGTTATTGTTCCTACATATATTGATAATGAAGGTAACAAGATTGATATTAAGTATAGCCGTAGCTTTACTGCAAACGTTATTCAATCAGACGATTCAGTTAAGAGCTTCTATGGTGAGCTTAAGAATCACATTATGTCATTCAAGGGCGTTAAGTCCAAGATTAGCTGGAAATTTGATAGCTATAACAGAGGAAGAGACCAGCTCTTTAAGATTAAGCTCCGTGGTAAGACAATTCTTCTCTACTGTGCACTTGACCCAGAAGAGTTTGAAAAGTCCAAGTATCACCACGATTCAATTGATGCTAAGATTTTTGCTGATGTTCCAATGCTTCTTAAGATTAAGAGCGGACTTGGCTTACGTAAGGCTAAGGAAATCGTTAATATCGTAATGGCTAAGTTTGGTATTGAACCAAATCCAAAGTTCAAGGCAGTTGACTACCTTGCTGAGTATCCATACGAGGAAAACGATGCACTTCTTGAGAAAAAGCTTGTTAAGGCACTTGAGGCTGATAGCGCAAACGTAATCGTTTCAAGCAAAGCAAAGAGCGAAAACGAAGACGATTCCACAGAAGAATAATAAATAAAGAGCCCTGTCGTTGACAGGGCTCTTTTTTAGGAAATAGAAAAGCAGGGCTCATTACCCTGCTCTTTTATTTAAGAATATTGTAGTAATAAACAGGAATTGCGCTCCAGCCATGACAAAGACTGCCTGAGCCATCAAAGTCGTCTTGACCATTTATTGTTTCCCATACAGTATCAGAGCCAAATTCAATCATTTTTTGATAGGTTTCTTTTATTTCATCAAGAATAAACGATTTATATTTTTCCTTGTCTATTTTAATAAGTGCATCATATATATGCCTCTTAGCACTAAGTGAGCACTTTATAAGTGTACCATCTGTAAGATGCTTGCCGACTGCTACTTTCTCATCATTTTCAAGAATATCTGCCAAAACCGCCAATGCATTAGTTAGCTCTAATGGTTCATTAACATTTTGTGGGTTTATTAGGATTTTCTTTTCCTTATTAAAATATGTATTTTTAGTGTTTTTTACAAGCTCACAAAGTGCGCTATCATATTTAAACTCAATATTTACAATACTACAAATTTCCTTGTATGCTTTCAAGGCTATTATCATCATCAAGCTAATGGCTGGATCCTCTACCATTTCACCCTTTTGCCACAGCGCCCCCTCGGAATATGGCGACCAGTCATAGAAATTCCAATGGTTAGCGCCCTCGAAGGTTGCAATAAGTCCGTTTTTCGTATTATTTAAAAATGTTTTTATAATTTCCTCAACCTTGTCCTTAGCCTCAAAAATTATCGACTTATCGCCTGAATATTTTAAATACTCAAGTAGCGAGGTTATATAATGCAAGGAAAATGATGGAATGGTCAAATCAATGCCACAGGGGTAGCAAATTGACATAAGTCCGTCCTTGCGCCTGTCCTTGCTCATTAAAAGCAAATTAGAACGCGCATATTCAAAATTTCCACCCTCAAATGCATAATAACCACACATCATTTGATTGCGCGAGTCAAAGGCGTAAAGACAGCCCTCACGCCAAGGGCAATCAACATAGTGCTCCTGCATGCATTTTTCAAGAGTATTTACGCACATATCGTATATCTTTTTCTCTGTGCCAAGGAGATTAAATTCCTTGCGTGTAACTTTCACAAAATGAGGAATTATTCCTATTTTGCTTATTGAAATTGGCTTATCGGTAGTAATTTCAAGATATCTTGCGCCTAAGCGAAGCATATAGTTTGTAAATTTATTTTCGCCAGCCTCTGCTATGTAACCAACGCTAAAATCATGACCTGGTATAAAGCGCCTTACGTGTCCGTCTTTTAAATTCTCGCCATATGCAATATCAATGGTTGCTTTTTCAGTGGTGCTTAATTCAAAGGTGATAAAGCCTACCGTTTCACCACCTAAATCATATATAAAGTGTGTTTCTTTGTTACCACCTACAAGTGTGCCCTCTTTTAATTCCCCAACTGAAAGCTTTTTATATGGACGCGCAAAAAAGGTGCAGCATTTTTCTTGCACAAACGACTCACTAAAGATAGTTCCCTCTCCAATTTGCCATTTGTCCTCTTTTGTTTTATCATATTCAAAGCTATAGCCAAGCTGGTCAGAAATTTTCCTTACCTTGCCACTTTTATATGCAAGGCTTTTTCTTGAAGATATGCTTTTGTCGCTTGATAAAATGATACCACAGCTATCATAAACCTCAAAGATAATACCGGGGGTTGATAATATATATCTTGAATTGTTTTCGCCAAAGTGCCACACTAAAATGGCTAAGTGGTTTTCTTCATTATTTATATACTCGCCCAAGTCAATGGTGTCGTATATTTTATAGTGCTCATAATCACCATATTGGTTAGATGCTACATATTTTCCATTTACAAAAAGCGTGTAGTCGCCATCACAGCTTATGTTGATTTTAGCGCCACGTGTTGCCCTAAAGCTTGCATAAAACTCACTATATGTGTTTTTATCGCTTTTATTTTCCGTCCAAATCCATTTAGATTTTTCAAATACCTTCATTTTATTCCTCATATCTTGGTAAATTTACAATAGTTGGCACATACCCAACGCTTGGGAGATATTTATTTAATAAATCGCTTGTTCTAATTTTTAGGCTTGAGGTGTTAATCGCAGGGTGGCAACCAACAAACTCTGGCACTAAAACATCACTATCTATTGCAAGATGTACCCTTTTTTCCTTGTCGAAAATAAGTCCCATTATACTAACTGAGCCAGGGGTTAAATTCAAAAATTCAAGTAAGTCCTCACTTGTTGCAAAGGAAAGACGACTTGAGCCCATAAGAGGCGAAAAATCCTTAGTTTTAAAAACCTTGTCGCCTGGCATCATAAGTAAATAATACTCGGTTTTTTGCCTGTTGCAAAGGAATAGATTCTTACAAATAACAGTGTTTAATTCCTTCTCTATTTTTTGGCATTTTTCCATTGTATCAGCCTCATTGTGGTCAACGCGATAATATTCAACACCGCATTTATCTAAAAAATCATAGACCATAATTTCCTTCGGTAACCTACCCTCGCTATTTGTTGGTCTGCCTACATATACTTGCATTTTTTGTCCTCTTTTTCTTATGTCATTTTATTGCGACGTCTTGGCTATTTGAGACATTTTTGAATTGACTTATATCGATACATAAAGTAAAATATAAGTGTGGTAAATGAAAGGAGAAGATGACCAAAAATCCCCGTTTTTTAGTCATAGTTTTCCTAAAAGGCACAAGACCATTTAAATAGTTGCCTTTTTTGTCATAAATTTTCAAAATGTTTTGAAGTAGTGACAATATATGACAATATATTTACACTCCTTAACCTATAATATTATTATAGAGTTGAATATTAAAAAAGTCAAGCGTATTTCTTCTCCACCTTGGCTTTTGATTGGCTATTTAATCTTCACTGATGTTTTTAAATAGGAAGCGAGAAAATGAAAGGAATAAATGAGGTAAAAAAGGATTTAAGAGAACTTAAAAAGCACGTGCATGCTCTTCGGCGCCTTGAGGTTGCATGCAAGACTCACGAGATGAGAATCAAGCTCCTTTCTACCCTTAAGCAAACTGAACGCACGCGCGAGCTAATCAGAGTCGAGCGTGAGCTTATTCAGGCAATTGACGTAGGTGGCGCTTTCGATTCTGCGCAAAGACTGGAGCTTTACTACATAGATAAAATTAACAAATTATGTCCAACCGATAAATCAATTATGGTTGATGCGTTTTTAAATGGTGTGCCCTACTGGAAAATTGGCACCGACCTTGGTTTTTCTGAGGAAACAATTAGAAAGCGCGTTGACAGAATCACAGGACAAATTGCAAAAATGACATAATAAAAAACCGAGTCAAGAAAAGACTCGGTTTTTTGTTTTATCAAGGTTGAACTACAAGAGCTGAGAGCTCGCTCCAGTAGTCAGCACCATTAGATGGTGATTCCATAGTTACAACAATCTTTGTAACTATTTTTTCTATATTGAATGCCTTTGTTGCAGTATCGCCTGAACCAAATGATCCAACACCGATATCCTTAAATGTGCCATCTCCGTAATAAACTGTAAC
>JAZOCP010000010.1:0-7667 GCA_045596585.1 Eubacteriales bacterium | reverse complement strand
ATAAGAATTCATACAAGGGCCGTACAATGTACGTTATCCCTTACGCTATGGGTCAGGTTGGCTCTGACTTTGCTAAGTATGGTATTGAGCTAACAGACTCTATTTACGTTGTACTTAACATGCTCATTATGACAAGAGCTGGTAAGCATGTAGCTGAGGCTATGGGCGATGGCGAGGGCTTTATTAAGGGTCTTCACGCAAGATGCAATATCGAAGAAGAAAACAGATATATCTGCCACTTCCCAGAGGACAACACAATTTGGTCAGTTAACTCTGGTTACGGTGGAAACGTTCTTCTTGGTAAGAAGTGCTTTGCACTTAGAATTGCTTCCTACCTCGGACGTAAAGAGGGCTGGATGGCTGAGCATATGCTTATTCTTGGTGTTGAATATCCAAATGGCGAAACAAAGTATATTTCTGCTGCTTTCCCATCAGCTTGTGGTAAGACAAACCTCGCTATGCTTATTCCACCTAAGACATACACAGAAAAGGGCTATAAGGTTTGGTGCGTAGGTGACGATATTGCTTGGCTACGTGTTGGCAAGGACGGAAGACTTTGGGCTATCAACCCAGAAAACGGTTTCTTCGGTGTTGCTCCTGGTACTAACGACAAGTCTAACCCTAATGCTCTTGCAACAACAATGAGAGATACTATCTTTACAAACGTTGGTCATGTTCTTGATGATAACACAGTTTGGTGGGAGGGTCTTAACGACAATGCTCCTGACAACTGCATCAACTGGAAGGGCGAAAAGTGGGATAAGACAAAGTACGACAAGAAGGATAAGGTTAACACAAGTGCTGCACATCCTAACTCAAGATTTACAGCTCTTGCTAAGAACTGCCCATGCATTTCTAAGGAATTTGATAATCCAGCAGGCGTTCCAATTTCTGCTATCGTATTTGGTGGCCGTCGTGCTAAGACTGCTCCACTTGTATATCAATCATTTGGTTGGCAACATGGTTCATTTGTTGGCTCAATCATGGCTTCTGAGACAACAGCAGCAGCTGCTGGTGCAGTAGGTGTAGTTCGCCGCGACCCAATGGCTATGCGTCCATTCGTTGGCTACAACATGGGTGACTACTTCCAGCATTGGCTTGATATGGGTCACAAGATTCCTAACGCTCCAAAGATTTTCCACGTTAACTGGTTTAGAACCGATGACGAGGGTCACTTCATTTGGCCAGGCTTTGGTGACAACATGAGAGTTCTTGATTGGATTCTTAATAGATGTGAGGACAAGGTTGATGCTCGTGAGACTGCTATCGGTTATGTTCCATATGCTAAGGACATCAACATTGAGGGCCTTGATATTGATGTTGACACAATTGAGGGTCTTCTCTCAGTTGATAAGGCTTCATGGCTTGAGGATGTTGAAAACATCAAGGCATTCTATGCACAGGTTGGCGACAGAGTTCCAAAGACTATGTATGATGAGCTTGATGCACTTGAGGCAAGACTTTCAAAATAATAAAATAATAAATACCACCCCATTTCGGGTGGTATTTTTATATAATAAAAAGCTCCGAAAATCGGAGCTTTTCTATTAATATTATATTACACCTGTTGCTGGAAGCCAACCCAAAGTTTCAAATAAAAGATACATAAACAAAACAGGTGACACACCTATAATCACAGGTACTATGCCAAAAATTGCAGTTATTATAGCTGAAATGAAAGAAAGAACCACGCTGAAAATGCCAATTCCAAGACCTGCGCGCGCCATAAAATTCATGCTATCTGTTCTGTTCTTATATACGAGTGCTAAAATAATAGATGCCAATGCAGCTGGGAAGCCAAACCAAAATATTGATACTATACTAAGCATCAATGAAATGATACTAATCACTGTTGTACTTTTTGGAATAATAGGAACTGCAGTAAATGTTCCACATTTATGGCAAACACCATCTTTGCCAATTCTTGCATTACAAGACTTACAACGCATAATTTTTACTCCTTTAAATCATACTATAATATATAATAACATATTTTTCTGAAATAATCAATAAGTAATTTAAGTTATGTCAATTTTTCTTTAATATTTTCAAAATAATTAAAAAAGCTCTGAAATATTCAGAGCCTTTTATTGTAAATATTAAGCGCCAGCTAATGTTCCTAAAAGAGCAATGATTACAGGAGCTAAACTAACAAGAATAGATCCTATAATACTTATTATCACAATTATAAATGCAATTACAGTTGTAACAGCCCAGAGAACAATATTAACAATACCCAGTGCTAAGCCTGCCTTTGCCATACCATTCATTTCGCCAGCCTTGCTTTTATAAATCATAGCTAAGACAATTGCAGCAATTGAAGCTGGAAGACCAATATAAATCAATCCAGCTGCGCCAAGGGCCAAGGAAATAATGCTAAGCACTTTTGAGCCCTTTGATTCGGTATTGTATGAAACTGGAGCTACATAACCGCAGTTTGGACAAACGCCATTTTCGTTAATTTTTGAATTACAAACCTCACAACGCATAATTTTTCCCCCTTCTTTAAAGTCTATATCATATATTAACACATTTTTACAAAATAGTCAATAGATATAAGATTTTAATAACAAATTATTACATGAACAGATGTTCAATTATTTGTTTTACACTCAATCAAAGCATATTTCAACTGTTGAATTATTTACCGGTACATCTAAGACGTATATATATTTACTGCCATTTTCCTCTGTTATTATTTCTGTTTCTTGCTTTTCGCCATTTATTAGTGCATATGCACTATCGGTGTATGACGGAACTTGAAATTTAATTGACATAGGAATGTTATATATATCGGTATCTAATGTTGTGTTTACATTAAAGACCATAGTGTCGCCACTTAAATCAGTTGGTGTAACCTTTACATTTTCAAGCTGATACGCATAAATTGAAACGTCTTGAAATGAACCAAACCAAACATTACCATTATACTTGTCATACAAGTGTTTACAATGAGAATCAAGCACTGCTTTGCTTGTGCCAACCTCCTCATATGGCGTACCGCTGGTTACAGTATGAAAAAAGTAAACAACCCAGCCACCTTGGTTTACTAATTCCTCGGTTTGAGAATGTATAGAGTTAAAATTTGTATTTTCACTAAAGCCAAATGCTTTTACCATGTATTTATCAAAGCCCTTGCCTAAATAAGCTTGCTCACCATTTGTGCCTATTCTACATGAAATTGCATAATCATCAAGATACGCAAGATATGTCAGTGACACTGTGTTATAGGGTGCTGCAAAGGTCAAAACCTTTTGTCCTTCAAAGGTAGCCCTTAAATATTCAATTGCTTCCTTTACTTCATGGTCATATTCGCTTTTTTCAAGCTCGGCTGGGCTTTTGTGGGTATAGCCATGACATCCAATGTCAAAGACAGCCACCCGCGGCTGCATCTTGCCATTGCTTTATTGTGGTTTCTTTATTGATTATAGCGCTTGGATTTAACATTGCGGTGCAACGCATATTATATTCCTTCAAAACATCTGCGACATTTGTTGCGGTGTTTCCATCGTAGCCATCATCAACTGTAAATGAAATAGCCGCACGATAATTATGATAATAATTTGTTAGTGATGGCAAGGAAAGTGTTTCTCCACCAAAGCTTACTGTAGAAGCATTTGATTCATCACTATACTCTGTATATAGCTCCTTATATGTATGAGAGCATTTTGTACAAATCATTTCTGTATAGCCATATGCATCCTTAGTTGGTGCGATAACCTCTTTTACCTCATATGCGTGTTGGCAATTGTTTTGGTATTTGTCATTACCACCCATCACAATTTTAATTTCTGTGCCCTCTTCGCTAAGGACGGTGTTTATATATGCAACTCTTGTGTTAGGCTCTTTTTCGATAGTTAAAAGCTGTGTTTCACCATCGATAATTGCATATGCAGAATCAATAAAGAAAGGCATATAGAATTTAAGTGTCATTTCTTGACCGTAGTTCTTTTCCACCTTACCTATAAAGGTCATTGACTCGATATCACATGCAACATATTCAATTGTTGCTGTTTGTTTTTGTACAAAATATTTTGAAACATCATCATATGATGCAAACCAAACCTTACCATTATAGTTATCGTAAAGCCATTTACAGTGGTTTCTGAAGTCCTCCTCTGGTACGTCTGTTCCATCCTGAGTTCTTACATTATGATAAAGCTCAATAAACCATTTGCCAGCGTTTAGTGCATCGCCAACATTAATTCTTACATTTGTTTCAATGTTATTTCCTGTATCAATTCTCTTTGAATATAATGTGTACATATCAGGATTTTCACTATCTGGTGAAACCATTGTTCCAAAGGTCTCTAAGCGGTTGGAAATAAATCCTGTATCCTTTAAATATTGCTTATATGCATCTGTCAAATGTGAAAGTGGGGTTGCATATGTAACAGGATTATATTCAGCAAAGTGCTCTTGCAAGAAATCATATGAATCCTTTATTTCGTGCTCCATTTCATCCTCTGAAATAGTATTGGGGTCTTTATGTGACCATCCGTGTGAGCCAATATCAAGAGTGCCCTTAGCAACAACCTCTTGCCATTTTGAAAGGTTGCCTTGAATATTGCCTGTATTAACCATAAGGGTGCCCTTTAAGCCATACTGTGACATGATTTCAGAAGCTAAAGCTGCGGCAGCAACGTCTGCACCATCATCAAAGGTCATTGAAAGTGCTGCCTCATAGTTATTGTAATAGTCAGTTATAAATGGCACCTTTACTGAATATGTACCATATTTAATCTTTGTTTTCTTAGTATCGGCATATTTTGCCTCATACTTGTTTGCATCATAATCAAGTATTGGTGGAACATATGTGCCGCCACCAGAGGTGCCACCTTCATTTCCTTCGTTGTCGCCACCTGGTGTTTGGGTATTGTCGTCACCTGGTGTTTGGGTATTGTCATTTCCTGTATTGTCATCGTTTGGTTTGTTTTCTATGTTATCATTGCTATTTGTATCAGTTGTAGCAGGTGTTATTGTACAAGATACAAGTGCAAATAGCATAGCTATTAACAAGAAAACTGCGAGCGTTTTTTTCATTGCTTCTCCTTTTGCTTTAAGCATAAAATAATCTATTATTATGATACCATATTTTGCTATCATAATCAAGTATATTTTTTGTGTGAAAATTATGTGAAATTTACACCTAAAATATTGACAAGGTTTTTTTGAAGTTATAAAATAGAACTATCTTTATATAATATGTCATAATTAATATGACAGGAAGGGAAAATGATGCTTAAGTTAACAAACATCAAAAAGGACTATATAAGTGGTGACACAACTGTCCACGCCTTAAAGGGTGTTTCTCTTGAATTTAGAAAGAGTGAGTTTGTTTCAATTCTTGGTCAAAGTGGATGTGGTAAAACCACACTTCTTAATATAATTGGCGGTCTTGATAAATACACCGATGGTGATTTAATAATCAACCAAAAAAGCACTAAGGAATTCAAAGATAGAGACTGGGACACATATAGAAACCATTCTGTTGGATTTATTTTCCAAAGCTATAACCTAATTCCTCACCAAAGTGTGCTTTCAAACGTTGAGCTTGCGCTTACACTTTCAGGTGTTAGTGCTAAGGAAAGACGTGCGCGTGCTAAGGAGGCGCTTATTAAGGTTGGTCTTGGTGATCAAATTGGTAAAAAGCCAAACCAAATGTCAGGCGGACAAATGCAAAGAGTTGCAATTGCCCGTGCACTTGTAAACAACCCTGATATTTTGCTTGCAGACGAGCCAACAGGCGCGCTCGACTCTGAAACAAGTGTTCAAATCATGGAGCTTATCAAGGAGATTTCTCAAGATAGACTCGTTATCATGGTTACACACAATCCAGAGCTTGCCGAGCAATATTCTACAAGAATTATTAACTTACTTGATGGTCTTGTAATCAGCGACTCAAACCCATATGAAAGTGAGGATGTTCAAAGGACCGAGCCAATTTCAGCTGAAGAGCCAGTAATTGAGCCGGTTTTGACTGAAGAGCCGGTAATTGAGCCAGTTGTATGTGAATGTGAGGAATGCAATGGCAAAAAATCAAAGAGTAAATCTAAAAAGGCAAAGAAGGTAAAAACAAGAAAGCCTTCTATGTCCTTCTTTACTGCGTTTTTGCTTTCCTTAAACAACCTACTAACTAAAAAGAGCCGTACAATTCTTACTTCGTTTGCAGGAAGCATTGGTATTATAGGTATCGCGCTTATTTTTGCAGTTTCTAATGGTACTAATGGCTATATTAGGCATATTCAAGAAACAACTCTTTCCTCTTACCCACTTACAGTTGAGAGCGAAAACGTTGATATGAGTGCGCTTATATTCACACTTTTGAATTCTGGTAATAACGAGTCAACACCAGAAAATCGCGACCCAAATTCAGTTTACAAGGACGAATTAATTGCAGATCTATTAAAAGCATTGGGCGAAACTAAGGTTTCTAAAAACGACCTTAAGGAATTCAAGAGTTTTATTGACAAGCAGCTTGAAAATAAAAACTCGACGCTTTATAAGGCACTGAGCGAGGTCCAGTATGTATATGACCTTGAATTTAGTGTTTACACCGAAAAGGATGGTAAAATTATAAAGTCCGATACAAATGAGCTTTTACAAGAAATGCTATTTGAATACTTGCTAAAAACAGGTGCTATAACTGATATGGGCACAGGTTCGACAAGCTCTTCAGGTGGCGGTATGATGTCTTCTATGTTTTCAATGGGCTCAACCAACATGTGGCAAGAAATATTGGCTGACTCTAAAAATGGTGGTCCTATAAGTGATGTTATCAAGGATCAATATGAATTTGTCGATGGTGGTAAATGGCCTACTAATGCAAATGAAATTGTTCTTGTTTTAAATAAAGACAACGAGCTTGATGACCTTACATTATATGCTCTTGGTCTTCTTGACAAGGAAGATATAGACAATATTATAGAAGTAGCTGTTGAAAATACAAACAAGCTAAATCCAGACAAAGTAAATACTAACACTAATACAAACACAGAGACAAACACTGATACAAGCAAAGAAGAAAAAGAGCCAAGCTGGACCTTCGATGAAATCAAAGCTAGAACCTACAAGGTATTTTTACCAGCTAGCCTTTATATGATATCTGGAAATCAAGTTATTGATAAGAGCGAAGACGAGGCAACCTTGCTTTCCACATATAACGACTCAGAAAAATCTATCGACTTAAAGATTACTGGTATCATCCGTTTAAAGGATGGCGTTGACCAAGGCTATATGAAGGGTGCTATCGGCTATACTAACCTTTTAACAAAAGAGGTTATTAATAAATCAAAGGTTGAAAAAAATGAAGATGGTAGCTTTACTGTTTTAGGTCTTCAAATGAGTAAGCCAAACTTTGATGTATTTACCGGTCTTCCTTTCAAGGATGCAACAAGCAACCTAACAAATGCGGAGAAAAAAGACGTATTTGTTACCTATATGGCTACACTTCCAAGCTCTGAAAAAGCAAAGTTATATGTTGAAATTTGTTATTTAGATGCACTATATGAAATGGTTGACAATACTTTAACCGAGGATGCAAACGACACTATTTCAAAAATTGAGCTTGAAACCAAGCTTGAAGAAGGCAAAATTAAAGATAAGGCTTCTTCAATAAACTATATTTCAAAATATCTAATTTCTCAGCTTGGTCCAACTGAAAAGGA
>JAZOCP010000009.1:0-11691 GCA_045596585.1 Eubacteriales bacterium | reverse complement strand
TCAAAGATTTATAATATTTATAAATTTATTGTATAACAAAATATATAATTTGTCAACTGTTTTTTTGTTTTTTCTGCGTAAAATTAATCATTTTTACCATTAAACTCGCGTAAGAAATAAATATTATTACAATTTATACTTATCGTTTCATTATTAAGATAAGAAAGACAGTCATCACATTGACCAAAGATCAGCTTGTAAGAATAAAGCGCCTGATGCTTATATTTTTTGCCATTTATCTCTTGCTCATGCCCGTATTTTCCATCACCCAAAAGTGGATTTCCGATAGATGCCATGTGTGCCCTTATTTGGTGGGTTCTACCAGTAACAAGCTCAATTTCAAGCAAGGAAATTTTACTTTTTTCGTTATATTCAAGACTTTTATATTTGGTTATAATTTCCTTTGAGCCAGCTACTTGATTTTTCAAAACCTTTACCTTGTTATTTTTGCTATCTTTTATCAAAAAGTCGCTAAGAGTGTCTGATTTTTTAGGTGTTTTGCCATAAACTGCACAAAGGTAAAGCTTTGTTATTTGATTGTTTTTTATGCGTTCATTTACAGCCCTTAATGATTGTGCATTTTTAGCTGATATGACCATACCACCTGTGTTCCTATCTATACGATTACATAAAGCAGGTGCAAAGGAATTTTCACTTGTTGGATCATATTCTCCCTTTTTTGCAAGGTATGCTTGAATATGATAAATCAAGGTGTTTCTTTCATTGGCATCGCCCTTGCCACTTTCTTTTCCATCGCCATCGCCAGTATGAACTAATATGCCAGGGGCTTTATCGCAAATTAAAAGATTTTCATCCTCATATACTATATTCAATTTTGGCGTAACTGAAAGAAGCTCATTTGCGGTGATTTTTTCCTTAAACAAATCCTCGCTTAAAAACATTTGAACCGTGTCGCCCTCGTTTAAAATCTGATTTAGCTCTGCCCGTTTCCTATTGACCTTTATCTTTTTTGTACGAATTGATTTATACATCAAGGAGGTGGGTATGCCCTTTACAGCCTTTTGAATAAACTTATCAAGGCGCTGTCCTTTATCGTTTGAATTGATTATAAATTCTCTCATTTTATTTCCTTGTTAATTTTTGTTATTTATATTATATATGCTTGACTCAATTAATTCAAGTTTATTTTTGAATTTAGTTTACATATTAAAAAAAGTATGATAAAATAAGATATCAATTTTAAGGAGGTAACTATGATAAAGGCGTGTGTGCTTACTCTTGGGTGCAGAGTTAATCAATACGAAAGTGATTTTATAATGGAAGAGCTTTCACGTGTGGGCATAAAAATATGTTCCTTTGAGGAAGCTTGTGATATCTACATAATAAATACCTGCTCTGTTACCTCTGAAAGTGACAGAAAGTCAAGACAATTTGTAAGAAAGTGCATAAAGAAAAACCCAAATGCAGTTGTAATTGTCACCGGTTGCTTTTCACAAATAAATCGTGAGGCGGCAGAAAAAATTGAGGGTGTTAGCTTAGTTGTTGGCAACAATGAAAAATCTAAAATTGCTACCCTTGCACTTGAATTGTATAATGGAAAAAAGCCATGCTCCTGTGGATTTGATATATACAACGGTAAATATGATACTATGAGTGTTGGTGCACCACTAACAAGGACACGCGCTTTTGTTAAGATTGAGGACGGGTGCGACTCGAAATGTGCATATTGCATCATTCCCTATGCAAGAGGCAGTGTGCGCTCTAACTTGCCAGAAAATATTATCTCCGAGGTCGAAAAAATTGCCAGTGAGGGCTGTAAAGAGGTGGTTTTAACTGGAATTGAAACCGCATCCTACGGAAAGGATTTACCGAACGGGCAAAGCCTAACCTCACTACTTAAAGAAATAAACAAAATAGATGGGATTTCAAGAATTCGTTTAGGCTCACTTGACCCTTTCAATGTAACAAAAAACTTTGTTGACAAGGTTTCAGAGCTTGACAAGGTTATGCCTCATTTTCATATTTCAATGCAGAGTGGTTGTACAAAAACGCTTAATGCAATGAGGCGCAAATACAACATTGAAGGTGCCACAAATAGTCTTAACTATTTAAAATCTAAAATCGATGGTGTTATGCTTTCAGCTGATATTATTGTTGGATTTCCTGGCGAAAGCGAGGAAGACTTTTCAAAGACCTATGAATTTTTAAAGAGCCAAAGATTTTTGCATCTTCACATTTTCCCATACTCAAAGCGCACAGGTACTGTTGCGGCAAATATGGACGGACAAGTGCCAGAAGAGATAAAAAAGGAACGACTTCATAAGCTTGAGCTACTACAAAAGGAAATTAAAGCCGAGCTTCTTTCCGAGCTTGTAAGTAAAGCTAAGAAAACTGAGGTGCTATTTGAAAGCTATGATGGTGAGTACGCCCTTGGTCACACACCAAATTTTGTTGAATTCAAGGCAAAAAGTGATGTTCCATTAGGTGGTAAGCTACTTACAGTTAAGCTACTTTCTACTGATGGTGAATATTTATATGGTGAACTAATATAATAAAAAGCCCACAAAACGTGGGCTTTTTTTATTTGTTTTTGTCCTTTAGCTTTTTAAAAGCCATTTTCACAAGTGGTCTTACACATAGTATAAAATCTAACGCAAGTAATAAAAAGACAAGCGCTTGCCACCACGCATTAAAGCTTTCATTTAAAAAAATTAATGATAAAATAGCAGTGATGATAGAGGCAATGGCTACATAACCAAAGAACAAACGCTCCGAGGCTAAATCAATGACTACAAGTCCAATAGCCAAGCAAATCCAAAACCAATGCATACTCTTGCCCCCTTTAAACCTTTTTTACACAATTCAAATAAAGCTGTATATTGTTTTCTAAAACATTTTCCTTCATGTATTTTTCAATATCAGGTCGTATTTGAGGTGGTGACTTTATTAAACTAATTAATCCATCAATATCATTCAATTCATATAAGCACTCACTTGGCAACAAATCTCTTTGTCCCTTAACATCTGATGCAACTATTGGAAGACCCGCTTTTATTGCCTCAAGAATATTAAATGGCAAGCCCTCTACCCTTGATGCGCTAACATACAAATCGGCATTTTTTAGATACTCCCCCACGTTTTTAGTAAATCCAGTAATGATTACACGACCATCAAGATGATGCTTTTTTACGTATGTTTCAATGCGTTTTCTCTCACTGCCATCGCCAACCAAGGTAAGGGTTACATTTTTTATTTTTTCTATTGCTTTAACTAAAAAAATTTGATTTTTGCGTTTACTCAATTCACCAACATATAAAAGATTTTTAGGTGTTGTTTTAGGGGTGGCGTTTGGAATTTCTCTCTTGGAAAAATCTATTCCCATACCATTAATTCTAACTATTTTGCCTTTTGAAAGACCATTTTCATTGGCAATTTTTTCGTCCTCGTCATTCATTACAAAAATAGCATCAGTTTGCTTTTTTACAAGCCTTTCACATGCTAAATATATCTTATTATGTATGCCCGAGTAGCCCTTGCCAAAAAGATAACCATGCACTGTATTTACAACTATTGGTCTATTTTTAAGTCCCTTTAATGCATATCTTACCCAAAAGGCAGCCAATGTAGTATGCAAAAAAATTATATCAAATTTTTCTTTTTTTATGATTTTTCTTATTTTCACCGACAAAAGTGCATTTTTTATAGATAAAGCACGTTTTTTAAATGGTATTTCAATGTCCGCGCCCTCTCTGTCTGCCATTACATAAACATCGTGGCCAAGCCTTTTAAATGCTTCAATATACGGAAGGTGAAAATTTTGAATATGCACCATATTTGATGCGACAACAAGTATTTTCATTCTACATATTTTTCGTTTCTGTTAAACATTTTAAATGGTGTTATAAATATAATTTTTAGGTCATTGTAAACTGACCAGTTTTCAATATAATTTATATCAAGCTCTATTCTTCTCTCTATTGAGGTGTTGCCACGGTAGCCATAAATCTGTGCGAGTCCTGTTATGCCAGGCTTTACTTGATGCTTCACCTTATAAAGTGGAATCGTTTTTGAATATTCTTCAACATATTTTGGTATTTCTGGGCGAGGTCCTACTATTGACATTGAACCAGCAAGAACATTAAACAGCTGTGGCAATTCATCAAGTCCTGTCCTTCTTAAAAATGTACCAAATTTTGTTTTTCGTGGGTCCTCGTTTGTTGTCCACGCGCTATCTGACATTTCATTTATGCGCATTGACCTAAACTTGTACATTGTAAACTCTTGACCATGTCTGCCAATTCGTCTTTGCTTGAATATAGCAGGACCAGGCGAGGAAAGCTTAACGCCTATGAAGACGAGAACCATAACAGGAAATAGAGTTATTATCATAATAAGTGATATAATTACGTCCATAATCCTTTTTATTGCGGAATTCGCAGGATTATCAAGTGGTATTGCACGTGCATTAATAATCGGCATATTACCAATTACATCAACTTGACCCTTTGATTTAAAGTATTTATATATTGATGTTGGAACGATAACCGCACGTACACCACATTTATCAGCAAGCTCCATAATATCCTGAAGCATACCCTCCTCGTCTGAGGAAAGTGCAATTACTATTTCATATGGGTGATGCTTATTAATTACACCTTCAAGCTCATTATATGTGCCAAGTCTATTTATTACTCGAGAGGAAGGGGGCGCAACGGTGCCAATGACCATATAGCCAAGGTGCTTATTATCATTTACCTCTCTTATATATGATCTTCCCGCCTCACTTGAGCCAACAATTATAACTCTTTTAACACTGCGTCTTTTTATTCTAAGTAGGTGAATTAGCTTTGTTGATATAATCTTTTTTAAAACTATTGATATAGTGGAAATAGCAAGACAAATAAGCTCTACAAAATAATAATGATAATCACCAACAAAAAGAACCAAGCAAACAAATGCAATTGCTGAAATTAATGCTTGTGCAATTCCTATTTTTATGAGCTTTTTATGTAGGGGCGCTAATGATTTAGTTGAGTAGCTATCAAACATAAAATACACAACAACAGTTATCATTGATACTATTATTGAAAGCAAAACTGGAATTGTAGTAATTGGCATGCCCCATAATTCCATACCTATTAAAAGAGCGATAAAAACTGAGCATAAATTAATTATAAAATCAAGTGCTGCGCTAAAAAAGCGTGATGCACCCTTTTCATTATGTCCCATTTTTTCATCTCCCTTCTTTATGATTTTAATAATCAATAGCCCCACAGAATTTCTGTCATTTTTCCTGTGAGGCTATATTTCATTTCTTTAGTTCATTACAATAGCTTTGATACTTATCGCAAACCTCATTTACATCGCCATATGCCATAACCTCGGAGCTTTCAATCCAAATTGCCTTTTGGCAAAGAGATTTTACCTGTTGCATATTGTGAGAAACTATAACAAAGGTAACTCCCTTTTTATGAAGCTCACTTACCTTGTCGGCACATTTTTTGCGGAAGTTTTCATCTCCAACCGACAAAACCTCATCAACTAACAAAATATCTGGGTTAACATCAATAGCAATTGCAAAGCCAAGCCTTGCCACCATACCAGAGGAAAAGTTTTTTAGTGGAAGGTGCATATAATCACCAAGCTCTGCAAACTCAACAATTTCCTCATATTTCTTTGCTATTTCCTTTTTTGAATAGCCTAAAATTGCGCCATTTAGATATACATTTTCTTTTCCTGTTGATTCATAGTCAAAGCCAGCACCTAAATTAAGAAGTGGCGCAACCTTGCCATGAACCTTAATTGTGCCCTTTGTAGGTCTATATATCTCTGCAATTAGCTTTAATAGTGTGCTTTTTCCAGCACCATTGTGACCTATTAAGCCAATTGATTCGCCCTTTTTAACATTGAAGGTAATATTATTTAAAACCTTAACTGTTTTTCTTTGCGCCTTACCCTTTAAAATTCTAATTATAAATTCCTTTAGGTTATCAATTTTTTCATCACGAGTGTAAAACTGCATACTTACATTATTAACCTCTATAATGTTTTCTTCAGTTGTATTATTTATAGCCTCGTTTTTTATTTCGTTGGCTACAATATCATTTTTCTTTGTCTTTTTCATCATAGCCACCTTAAATATAATAAATAAAATCTCTTCTTGATATAGCAAAAACAAATGTACCAAGCATTGCAAATACCAAGCCAAAAATATAAAGCACACCAAGTAGTGGGAAGGTTGTTATAACCTCAGTACCTGTTGCCTGACATCCATATGTAACAGCACGAAAATACTCAACAAAGTGATACATTGGATTTGCATTTACAACAAGAGTTAATAAGGTCTTTAAAACGTAGGTTGTGGTTGGTTGTGCTGTTGACTTTATTCCAAGGACATCATCCGCCTTCCAGAAAATTGGTGTAAGATATGTCCAAAGAGTTAAAAACACTGAATATAAATGCTGTATGTCTCTAAAGAACACATACATTGTTGCAAGAATTAATGAAAGACCATAGCTAAACAAAAATAATGCAGGAAGCATTAAAAATACTAACAACAAATTAAAGCTAAAGAATGACTCTCCTGCGATGACTGACACAACACCCATTACACCCAAAAGTGCAATTGATGAAAATGCAAAGTTGACAACTGCACCTATATTACATGCAATTGGGAAAACGTATTGCGATATTTTATTTTTTGTCAAAAGTCCTCGGTTGTAAACAATTGAGGTAAGAGACTGAGATGTTGATGCTCTTACAAACGAAAACATAATATTACCGCAAAGAATGTAAAGCGCGTAGGTTTTATCTGTATCGTAATTTAAAACGATACTAAATACAAAGAACATAACCAGCATATTAAGAAGTGGATTTAAAACAGTCCACATAGCACCAATAGCTGAGTTACGATACTGCACTTTAATATTCTTTTTTACAAGCATCCTTACGATGTTAGCGTTTTTCTTAAAGCTAAAGAACCTTTTTAAAACATACTCCTTTAGCCTTTTAAATACAGTAGGTTTGTTCATTGTATCTCCATAAAATAATATAGGTATATTATATCATACCACGCGCGTAATGTCAACAATCGACAATTTGTAACAAAAGCATTTATAAAATTAAGCTGTTTTAAAATCTATTTTAGCGCCTTCAATATTTCTCCATACATATAAAGTGAACCAAGGCAAAATAAAGGCTTTCCATTCTTCTTTGCTGTTAAAATCGCACACTCAGTCGCCTCTTTTACTGTTTTGAAGGCTTTTGCCTCCACACCAAGGGACATAAATATCTCTGCGTATTTTTCTGCATCAAGTGCTCGTGGGTTATCAGGGGTAATACAAAAGGCTTGAGTTGCAACCTCGGCAATTTTGCTTGCCATATAAGTATAATCCTTGTCTGCCATTACACCTGTCAAAACAAAGCCCTTGCTTGTGCCAAAATAGTTTTTTATGCTATTTACACTTGCAGAAATACCCTCGGGGTTATGCGCCCCATCAAATATCACAAGTGGCTCCTCGTTAATTCTTTCAAAGCGCGCATGCCACTTAGCCATCTCAAGACCACCAAGTATGCTTTCTAAAGAAATATCTAATCCATTTTGCATAAGGACAAGCACAGCCTCAAGCACGTTTGCACAGTTTATTGGTTGATATGTACCAAGAAGCTTTATTTTTACATTTCTGAAATTTTTGTAATCAAGTATTGTTTCTTCAAAGGTGGATTTCTTTACTATTACCTCATCGTGGCTTGGAAAATACAGGGGGGCGTGTTTGTTTTTAGCGACTTCTTTGATTATTTCGCCTGTTCTTTTATCTTCTCCACACCACAAAACAGGAACTCCCTCTTTTATTATTCCCGCCTTTTCCTTTGCAATTTTTTCGACCGTATCTCCAAGAATTGAGGTGTGGTCAAGTGATATTCCTGTTATCACTGACAAAACAGGAGTATCTATTATATTAGTTGAATCAAGCCTACCACCAAGGCCACATTCAAGAACAACATAGTCACACTTATTTTTGGCAAAATAGCATAATGCAATTGCAGTAACAAGCTCAAACTCAGTTGGCTTGTCCTTCATTTTATCAGCACATTCCTTTACCATTTGAGTTATTTCAATTAATTCTTTATTAGAAATTGGCTTGCCATTTATTGCCATTCTCTCGTTGAATTTTGTAATATAAGGTGAGGTATAAAGACCTGTTTTATAGCCTGCTTTTTTTAAAATGCTTGCAAGCATTGAGCAAAAGGAGCCCTTGCCGTTTGTACCGGCAACATGTATAAACTTAAGCTTTTTTTGTGGGTTACCAAGTGATGAGCAAAGCTCACTTGTTCTTTCAAGACCTGGCTTACAAAAGGTCCAGCTTATGTTATGAATATATTCAAGTGTTTCCTTGTAATTCACTTCATTCTCCTTTTTGCAATTTTGCAACAAGGCTTGATATTGCCTTGCTCTTAAAAAGTGCATATATAATAATTATTTCACAAGTTGCGGTTAAGCCATAAATTGAAAAGCGTAACAAAAACAGCGTCCAAAAGCCCATATTGTATTGTGATAAATAAAAGCTTGCAAGACCGATAGTTTTTATCACAACAGAGGCGATAAAATGCGCTGGTAAAATTGATACTGTCAGCTTAGTAAACTGGCTTTTAATTGGCAAATACTTAAATAGTAGTCCCACTATAAGTGCAAGTGATATTGCACCTATTGTAACTACTGGATTTATCGCATAGCCACGTAAAAAGCAACCAAGTAGGTCAGCAACTAATGCCACTATTGCCCCACGAATTGGTCCAAGAATTATAGCTGACAGTATAATTGGTAAATTCTCAAAGCTTACCCTTATCATATCAGTAAAATTGAGTGCCAAGAATTTACCAAGCACTATTGATATGGCTATCATTAGTGCCATTAAAACAATTTGCTTTGTTGTTAAAACAAGCTTTGATTCCTTTTTTTGCATAAAAAAAGCACCTCCTTAAAATAAGAAAGTACAGATTTCGCATCGAGTATGCCAAAAAGCATAAAGTCAAAAATGACAACAGCGGGATGCAATATACGTACCGCAACAAATGTCTTCGTTTTAAAGGCAACTCCCCGTCCCCTAAACACTTAACGCACGCATATTTACTCTGTAAAATCCATGTGCAAAAGCACAATATTATAATATCATATATAATCACTGTTTTCAAGATTATTTATTAAATATTTACTGTTTTTATTATTATTGTCTTGACTTTTTAAAAGCAATTATGTATAATGGTCGTGTAATTTGAGAATGGTTCTCAAATTGAGAATGAATTTGAAAAAGGAGCAAGCAAATGGAACTTCTATGGGACTCCATAAAAGAGGTCTTTGGCGAGCCAATAATTGACACCTTAAAGATTTTGCCACTTCTCTTTCTCGCTTATCTATTGATGGAATGGCTTGAAAAAAAGGCATCCGCAAAAATGGAACGCGCTCTTGGAAAAATCGGTTGGGCAGGACCAGCGGTTGGCTCACTCCTTGGTTGTGTTCCTCAATGTGGCTTTTCGGGTGCAAGTGCAAATTTATATACAGCAGGAATTATAACTGAGGGTACTTTAATTGCAGTTTTCCTTTCCACCTCTGACGAGGCAGTTGTATTATTGCTTTCATCAATGGCGCCATTTTCTGTAATTGGCAAGCTTATTTTAGCTAAGCTAATTATTGGTGTTTTAGCAGGCTACTTAATTGATTTAAAGAACAAAAAATTCAAAATAAAGAAAGCGCCAGTTGAAATGTGCAAGGATTGTGGCTGTGACGAGGAGGAAGGAATTTTCAAGCCTGCCCTCAAGCACACGCTTAAGGTTGGTATTTTTATATTTATTGTAAACCTCGTGCTTTTCAATATCGCTATGCTGCTTGGAGAAGACTTTATTCACAAGATATTATTAAGTGGTAGCTTTTTTCAGCCATTTATAACTGGTCTTGTTGGACTTATTCCTAACTGTGCAGTTTCTGCCGCTATTACAGAGCTTTATTGTGAGGGTGCGCTTTCATTTGGCTCAGCGGTTGCGGGACTTTGCTCAGGGGCTGGTGTTGGTCTTGCGGTGTTATTCAAGGCTAACCCTATAAAAAAGGAAAATATAAGAATCGTAATAACATTATTTATAATCGCAGTTACCTCTGGTATCATTTTAAACTTAATTGGTATATAATAAAAACGGTGTCTTAGTGACACCGTTTATTTATTTTGAGTCCTCTTGCTTTTCCTCTGCACGGATTAGCTTTATTGCAGAAAATGATATAAGTGCAAATGAGCTTGCACAAATTATAAAAAATGCAACTGAATTTGAGTACATAAGAAGTGCTGC
This sequence comes from Eubacteriales bacterium, assembly GCA_045596585.1. Lineage (GTDB taxonomy): Bacteria > Bacillota > Clostridia > Oscillospirales > CAG-272 > RGIG2000. The sequence goes on along the minus strand of JAZOCP010000009.1, from coordinate 1,395 downwards.
AAAAATAGCAGAGCTAAAGCCCAAGATAAATGCAAGCTTCACATTTGTTGAGTTTAGCTTTTTTGAGAAAAAGCCTATCATTGAATTAACAATTCCGATTGTGGCAACTATCATAAGTGAAACTATAAAAATACCTGTCAGTGGGTAAATTTCATTTTGAACATAGTTAACTATATTAATGAAATAAGTTTCTGTGTTTTCAGCACCACCGATTCCAATTCTTAATTCATCTACGTTAATCAAAGGGAAAAACGAGGCAAGTATTACAACTAAATGAGATATCGAAATAAATAAAAAATACTTTTTGTTACTCATAATTTTCCTCCTTCAATTTATTATATTAATATTTTAGCACACGCGAAATATTTTGTCAATTATTATAAATATTCTCTATTGACTTTTAAATTTAGGTGTGATAAAATACATACATAAAAGCGATGACAAAGACAGTAGCAATCTTCCAATTTTCAGAGAGGTGGTGTTTGGTGCGAGCCACTATGAGGATTTTTGTGAACACCACTTTCGAGCTGCAGGCGGTAAAAAAGCCGTGCCGTATTTCTGCGTTAAAGAATAATTGAGTTAAATTTAAGGTGGAACCGTGCTATGCACCCTTAATGTCCTGTTGGCATTAAGGCTTTTTTTATGCCTAACGGGAATCAATACTAAAAACACGGAGGTATAATTCATGAAAATTATGCAAAACAATGGTGTAGCTTGCGAAATTGATAACAAGGAAGAAGAGCTACACATTATCAGACACTCAGCTGCGCACATTATGGCGCAAGCTATTAAGCGCCTTTACCCTGAGGCAATTTTCGCTTATGGTCCTGCAACTGAAAAGGGCTTTTACTACGATGTAGATTTGGGCGACAAGAAGCTTAATGATGGTGACCTTGAGGCTATTGAAAAGGAAATGAAGAAAATCACCAAGGAAAATCTTCCTATCAAGGCTTATTCTCTTGCTCGCGAGGAGGCTATTAAGCTAATGGAGGAGCGTGGCGAAAAGTATAAGGTTGAGCATATTGCTGACCTTGCACCTGATGCTACAATTACATTTTTCCAACAGGGTGACTATGTTGATATGTGTGTCGGCCCACACCTTTGCTACACTAAAGCTCTTAAGGCATTTAAGCTAACAAAGATTTCTGGTGCTTACTGGAAAAACGATAAAAACAACAAAATGCTCACTCGTGTAAATGGTACTGCATTCCATACAAACGAGGAGCTTGAGGAATACCTAAAAATGGTTGAGGAGGCTGAAAAGCGCGACCACAATAAAATCGGTCGTGACCTTGAGTTCTTTACAACTGTTGATTCAATTGGACAAGGTCTTCCTATCCTTTTACCAAAGGGGTCTCGCGTTATTCAGCTTCTGCAAAGATGGGTTGAGGACAC
>JAZOCP010000008.1:0-4602 GCA_045596585.1 Eubacteriales bacterium | reverse complement strand
AATAAGGAGCAAATACTATGCTTACAGACATTGAAATTGCACAAAGTGCAAAATTAAGTCACATTTCTGAAATTGCAGAAAAAATCGGGCTACTCCCAGAGGAGTATGAGCCTTATGGCCATTACAAGGCAAAAATCACAGATAGATTTCTTGACCGTATGGCTTCAAAAAAGGACGGAAAGCTAATTTTAGTTACTGCCATTAACCCAACCCCTGCGGGTGAGGGTAAGACAACTACAACTGTTGGTCTTGGTATGGCAATGAGCAAAATTGGCAAAAACACAATTATCGCCCTTCGTGAGCCATCACTTGGACCTGTATTTGGTGTTAAGGGTGGTGCAGCTGGTGGTGGCTATTCACAGGTTTTACCTATGGAGGACATTAACCTACACTTTACAGGCGACTTCCACGCAATTACAACTGCAAACAACCTTTTGTCCGCTGTAATTGATAACCACATTCAACAGGGTAACACTCTTGGTATTGACCAAAGAAGAATTTTGTTCTCTCGTGTTCTTGATATGAACGATAGAGCATTACGTGGTGTTGTTGTTGGACTTGGTGGAAAGCTTGATGGTGTTCCAAGAGAAGACCACTTTATGATTACTGTTGCCAGCGAAATTATGGCGATTCTATGCTTAAGTGAGTCAATTTCTGACCTTAAGGAAAGACTCGGTAGAATTTTAGTCGCTTATAAATATGATGGCACTCCTGTATATTGTAAAGACCTCGGTGTAAATGGTGCAATGGCAGCAGTTTTAAAGGATGCACTTAAGCCAAACCTTGTTCAAACACTTGAAAACACCCCTGCAATTATTCACGGTGGACCATTTGCAAATATTGCACATGGCTGTAACTCTGTAAGAGCAACAAAGCTTGCACTTAAGCTTGCAGATTACACAATTACAGAGGCTGGCTTTGGAGCTGACCTCGGTGCTGAAAAATTCTTTGATATTAAGTGTCGCTTTGCTAACCTAAAGCCAAAATGCGTTGTTTTAGTCGCTACTGTACGTGCACTTAAATATAACGGTGGTGTTGCCAAGGATGAGCTATCTTATGAAAATGTAGATGCGCTTAAGGCAGGTGCTGTAAACCTCGAGGCTCATATTGATAATCTACAAAAGTATGGCGTACCAGTCGTTGTTGCTATTAACCGTTTCGGCACAGATACAGAGGCTGAGCTTAAGGCTGTTGAAGAAATTTGTATAAATAAGGGTGCAGACTTTGCACTTTCTGAGGTGTTTGCAAAGGGCTCAGAGGGTGGAATTGACCTTGCAAATAAGGTTGTAGAGGCTTGCGAAAAGCCAAGTGATTTCCACGTTCTATACCCAGACGAAATGTCAATTAAGGACAAAATCACAACCATAGCTAAGGAAATTTATGGTGCCAAGGACGTTAAGTTTGATGCCAAGGCAGAGAAGGCTATAAAGGAATTTGAAGCGCTTGACCCAAGCTATGCACGCTTCCCAGTTTGTATGGCTAAAACTCAATACTCACTTTCCGATGACCCAGCTAAGCTTGGCAGACCAACTGACTTTACATTAACCGTTCGTGAGGTTAAGCTCTCAGCTGGTGCTGGCTTTATTGTAGCTCTAACAGGCACAATTATGACAATGCCAGGACTTCCCAAGGCTCCTGCTGCTCTTAATATTGACGTTGATGACAACGGAAAAATCACAGGATTATTCTAAAATGAAGCAAATTTTTAATTCTCACTCAACCGAAGAAACAGAAAAAATCGCTCAGGAATTTGCAAGGGTGCTTGATACAGGCAAGCCAGAGTTTGTTGCTATGTTTGGTGACCTTGGTGTTGGAAAAACTGCGTTTGTTCGTGGCGTTGCCTCGGTTCTTGCAAGTGGCGCACGAGTAAAAAGCCCAACATTTACGGTTGTAAATGAATATCGCGGGGACAAGCTACCTCTTTATCACTTGGATGTATATCGCATTGAGGACGAGGATGACCTTTATTCCGTTGGCTTTTATGATTACCTGCAAAAGGGCGTTTTAATAGTTGAGTGGAGTGAAAATATTCTTGACTCAATTCCAAAGGATGCGTATCGCGTAAAAATTGAGCGTTCACCACTTGGTGAAAACGAAAGAATAATAACCATAGAGGCATAAAATGAAAATATTAGCTCTTGATTCAACCGCTAAAACCTCAAGCGTTGCAGTTCTTGAAGACGAAACCTTGCTTGGACTTTTTTCGGTGAATATTCAAAATACTCATAGTGAAACGCTTTTACCTATGGTAAAGTCTATTTTGGAGTCGCTAAAGCTTTCAAATGATGATATTGATGCATATGCTGTTTCTGAAGGACCTGGCTCGTTTACAGGTGTCAGAATAGGTGTTGCAACAATAAAGGGACTCGCCTTTTCAAGAAATAAGCCATGCGTTGGCGTTAGTACAATTGAGGCATTATATGAAAATCTCTCTGACTATGAGGGAATTGTGTGTCCTATAATGAACGCACGTCGTGGGCAAGTATATACAGGCGCATTTTTAAATGGCGAAAGGTTTATTGATGACACCTGCATGATGCTTGATGACCTAATTCCTATGCTTGAAGAAAAGGGTACAGCCATATATTTTAATGGTGATGGCTATGACCTCGTTTTAGATAGAAAAATAGCGAATTTCAGACACACCCCCGAGCTTTTGCGTTATCAAAATGCATTTTCTGTGGGCAAAATAGCATACAAAAAAATCATAAATTCGGAGCACATCTCGGACGAGGCACTTCGTGTTGAATATTTGCGTAAGGCACAGGCTGAGCGCGAAAGAGAAGAACGACTTGGAGGACAAAATAATGGCTAAAAAAATCGCAGTTGCGTGTGACCACGCAGCGCTTGATATGAAGGCTGAGGTTTTAAAATATCTTAGTGACAATGGCTTTGAATATTACGACTTCGGTACATATACAAAGGATAGCTGTAATTACCCAGACTTTGCAGAAAAGGTATGTACAGCAGTTTACAATAAAGAGTACGACCTCGGCATTTTAATTTGTGGCACAGGTATTGGTATGAGCATGGCTGCAAATAAATGTAAGGGAATTCGTGCTGCACTTTGCTCAGATACCTTCTCAGCAAAATTCACACGTCTTCACAATGACGCAAACGTTCTTTGCATGGGCGCAAGAACACTTGGATGTGGACTTGCACTTGAAATTGTTGATGTGTTTGTAAATACTGGATTTGAGGGTGGCAGACATCAAACTCGCGTAGATATGATTACTGCCCTTGAAAATAAACTTGCAAAATAATTTATAGGAGATACATATGAAAAAGGTTTATTTTATTACAGGTAGCCAAGACCTTTATGGCGAAGAGGTGCTTTTACAGGTTGCCAAGGACTCAAAGGTAATTGCAAAATACCTAAATGAAAAAATTGACGGTGTTGAAATTGAATACTCTACAACAGTAAGAGATGAGGCAAGTTGTGTTGAGGCTTGCAAAAAAGCATCAAATGATAATGACTGTATCGCAGTTATTACATGGATGCACACATTTAGCCCAGCAAAAATGTGGATTAAGGGGCTTCAATTCCTAACCAAGCCACTTTTACACCTACATACACAAGCTAACGAAAAGCTTCCATATGATGAAATCGATATGGACTTTATGAACCTTAATCAAACAGCGCATGGTGGTAGAGAGTATGGCTTTATGTGCACACGTCTTGGCGTTAAGCGTGAGGTTGTCGTTGGCTACTATCAGCACGAGGAGGTAATTTGCGCAGTTAAGAAATTCCTTGATGTAGCAAGGGCAGTTGACTTTTCAAAGAACCTAAACGTTGCTATGTTCGGTAGCAATATGAGAGAGGTTTCAGTTACCGATGGTGACAGAGTAGAAAGCCAAATTAAGTATGGCTGGAACGTAAACTATTACGGAATTGGTGACCTTGTTGCACTTGTAAACGCAGTTACAGAGGACGAGCTCAATGCTAAAATGGCAGAGTATAATGAGCTATATGAAATGAACACAGATAACCTTGATGCAGTAAGGGAGCAGGCAAAGTACGAAATCGCACTTGATAAGTTCTTAACAACTGGCAACTTCGGTGCTTATACAGATACCTTCCAAGACCTACATGGTATGCGTCAGCTACCTGGTCTTGCAACGCAAAGAATGATGGCAAAGGGCATCGGCTTTGGTGCAGAGGGCGACTATAAGACATCAGCGCTTAATGCTATTTTCTGTGAAATGGCAAAGGGAAGACGTGGCTCAACAGGCTTTATGGAGGACTACACCTATGACTTTACAAGAGGTGATGAGGTTGTGCTTGGCGCCCATATGCTTGAGGTTTCACCTGACTTTGCATCTACACAACCAAAGGTTGAGGTTCATCATCTTGGTATCGGTGGAAAAGAGCCACCGGCAAGACTTGTTTTTGATGGAGTTGAGGGTGATGCAGTTGCAGTTTGTATGATTGACCTTGGCAATCGCTTCCGTCTTATCTGTGCATCTGTTGAGCTTGTTAAACAGCCTAAGCCAATGCCAAAGCTTCCTGTTGCAAGAATTATGTGGAAGCTAAAGCCGAACCACCAAACAGGCGCAGCAGCTTGGATTTATGCAGGTGGTGCTCACCATACGGTTGTATCA
>JAZOCP010000007.1:0-3435 GCA_045596585.1 Eubacteriales bacterium | reverse complement strand
AATTTGGTTTACACTTGAATTGGAGGGTCATTATGTTTGAAAAAAATCTTACAATTTCCCTTCTCTTAGATTTTTATGGCGACATTTTAACCAAGCGTCAAAGTGAAATGCTATCAATGTATTACAATGAAGACTGCTCTTTGGCTGAAATTGCTGAAGCTTATTCTATTTCAAGACAAGGTGTACGCAGCGTTTTAAAAAAATCAGAAACTATTTTATTTGATATGGAAAATAAGCTTGGTTTAGCTTCTCGCTTTGTTAAAATGCATGAAAAATCAGCTGAAATCGCGTCAGAACTCGATACTATCAACGGTTTAATTAATAATGACGATATTTCTTCTAAAATTCAATCTTTAATTAAAGAAATTAAGGATTTGGCAGAATATTAAAAGGAGGTATCAAATATGGGAATGTTCCAAAATTTAGCTGACAAGCTATCTAATGCCTTCAAAAAATTTAAAAGCAAAGGCAAACTCACGGAAGTCGATGTTAAAGAAGGCATGCGCGAAGTTAAGCTTGCTTTACTTGAGGCTGATGTAAGCTTTAAGGTTGTAAAGGAATTTGTTAAAAGAGTTACAGAGCGTGCTGTTGGTTCAGAGGTGCTTGAAAGCTTACTTCCTGGTCAACAAGTAGTAAAAATTGTTCATGAAGAATTAATTGTACTTATGGGCAAAACCCAAGCTAAGCTTGAAATTGCTCCAAAACCACCAACAATTATTATGATGGTTGGTTTACAAGGTGCTGGTAAAACTACTCACTCTGGTAAAATTGCAGGTTTATACAAAAAACAAGGCAAAAACCCTTTATTAGTTGCTTGTGACGTTTATCGTCCAGCTGCTATAAAACAGTTACAAGTTGTTGGTTCACAGTTAAATATACCTGTATATGCAGATGAAAACTCAAAAAATCCTGTAAATATTGCAAAAAATGCTCTTGAATATGCAAAGAAAAATGGAAATGATATGGTTTTCATTGATACAGCTGGTAGATTGCACATTGATGAAGTTCTTATGAAAGAGCTTCAAGATATCAAAAAAGCTACTTCGCCAACTGAAATTCTCTTAGTTGTTGACTCAATGCTCGGTCAAGATGCTGTAAACGTTGCAGAATCATTTAATGATATGCTTGATATTTCAGGTGTTGTTCTTACTAAGCTTGATGGTGACACTCGTGGTGGTGCTGCTCTATCTGTTCGCTATGCTACAGGAAAACCAATTAAATTTGTTGGTACTGGTGAAAAGCTTGATACTATTGAACCATTCTATCCCGATCGTATGGCATCAAGAATACTTGGCATGGGAGATGTTCTCTCTTTAATTGAAAAGGCTGAGGAGGCTTATGATAAAAAACAAGCTGAGGCCTTAGAAAAGAAAATGAGAGAAAATAGCTTTACTCTTACTGATTATCTTGATCAAATGGCACAGTTAAAGAAAATGGGCTCACTTGAAAGTGTTATGGCTATGGTGCCAGGCATGAGTGGCAAGGATGTTAAAATCGATGAAGATATGATTGTAAGAACTGAAGCAATAATTCTTTCTATGACAAAAAAAGAAAGAGATAATCCTGATATTATCAATGGCTCAAGAAAGAAAAGAATTGCTAAAGGTAGTGGCACAAGCGTGGAGGAAGTAAATAAGCTTCTAAAACAATTTGATCAAATGAAAAAGCTTATGAAGCAAATGTCATCTGGCAAGTTTAAAGGCTTTAATTTAGGTGGCAAGAAGATGAAAATGCCGTTTTAATGGCTTTTTATAAAACTAATTAAAAAATTATTTATATAATGGAGGAACAAACAATGGCAGTAAAAATGAGACTCAGAAGAATGGGCGCAAAGAAGGCTCCTTTCTATCGTGTAATTATCGCAGATGAAAGAGCTCCAAGAGATGGTAAGTTTATCGATGAGATCGGTTACTACAACCCACTTACAAACCCTGCTGAAATCAAAATTAATGCTGAAAAGGCTGAAAAGTGGCTTAATGATGGTGCACAACCAACAGAAACTGTTAAATCACTTCTAAAGAAAAGCGGTATCGTAAAATAATTCAAAAAGAAAGGGATTATTTTAGGATAATCAAAGGTGTGAAAAATGATTAATCTAAGCACCGTTCTTTCTAATATTGCTAAGTCAATAGTTGACCATCCTGAAAAGGTATTAGTTACTGAACAAGAAGAAGGAAGCGAAATTCTCTTGACTCTTAGCGTTGCAGAAGAAGATATGGGCATGATTATCGGAAAGCGCGGCAAGATCGCTAAAGCTATCCGTTCTGTAATGAAAACAGTCGCAAAAATTGACGACAAAAAGGTTACAGTTGAAATTAAATAAAAATAGGGCTAAATGCCCTATTTTTTATTCGATTTATTGACTTTTATATAAATAACTATTATAATAAATACAGAAAATTTTAAGGAGATAATTATGCTAAAGCCAATAAAACTTAATCCTGTATTTAAAGAAATTATTTGGGGCGGTAATCGATTAAAATATGAATATAATAAAAAATCAGATCTAAATAATATTGCTGAGAGCTGGGAGCTAACAGTTCGTCCTGATGGTATGAACACAATAAATGGTGGTGAATTTGATGGTTACTCTCTTCAAGACTATATCAAAGAAAATGGTAATAGTGTTGTATCAAATGTTGAGCAACCATTTTTTCCATTACTAATTAAATTTATTGATGCACAAGATAATCTTTCCGTTCAAGTCCACCCAGATGATGCATATGGACTTTCAAATGCTAATAGTCTTGGAAAAACTGAAATGTGGTACATAATAGATGCTAAGCCTGGTGCGCAGCTTGTATATGGTCTAAAGCCTGATGTTACAAATGAAGAGTTTAAACAAGCTATAATAGATGGTCGCGTTGAAGAAAAATTAAATTACGTTAATGTAAAAAAAGGAGATGTCTTCTTCATTCCAAGTGGTCTTGTTCATGCAATAGGCTCTGGAATATTACTTGCGGAAATTCAGCAAAATTCCAACATTACATATCGAGTTTATGACTACAATAGAGTCGGCAAAGATGGCAAACCAAGAGAACTTCATGTAAATGATGCTCTCAATGTAATAGTTAATAGAAATGAGGATGAAATTGAGAAAATTAGATTTTCTACAAATGTAAAAAATAATAATTTGTTAGCTTCTTGTGAATATTTTAAAGTCGAAAAGTTCAATATTCATAATACATTACAGTTTTCGACAAATGTAGAAAGTTTCGCTTCACTTCTTTGTCTTGAAGGAAATGGTGAAATAGTGTATAATGGCGAATACTTCTCCGTTAATAAAGGCGATTCATACTTTATTCCTGCAAATTTAGGAGATTTTTCTATTAGTGGAAATCTTGAAATTATTATATCAAAAATTAAGTAAATTTAAATTTAAAAGCTCACTCTATTTTTGAGTGAGCTTTAATTCTTATATATGATATTTTTGTT
>JAZOCP010000006.1:0-2557 GCA_045596585.1 Eubacteriales bacterium | reverse complement strand
TTTCAAAAGAATATTTTGAAGAAATAATATTAGAATCATATAGAGAAGGTCATATTTCAAAAGGGTTTTTCCAAGATTATACTGTTGATTTTAGTGAAGATATCATAACTATAAAAATCCCTTTTTTAAAAGGAGGAATTGACCTTTTAGATGATGGTGAAACAGGACAAGTTATATCAAATATCATATTTAGAGAATTTGGTATAAGATATACGGTAATTATTGCACAACGAGAAGATTATAAGAATAATATTCAAATGTTCGAGGCGCAAAAACTAAGTCTTTTAAAGAGTGCACTTGAAGAAGCGAAGGTTGCACAAACAGAAAAAAACGCCACGGAAGAGAAAAATCCAAGAGATGATTTTAAAAAATCAAACTCATTTTATACAGATGATGTTCAATTTGAAAATCTTGGTGCAAGTATTAAGTGTGGAAACACTGTATTTAATATTGAAAACAAAGAATATGTTACAGGTGGAGATTTTGAAATAAAAAATATTGTCCCAATACGCAATTTAAGAAGCGGAATGCATGATGTTTGCGTATTAGGCGTTGTTTTTCAAATAGAAGAAAAGCTTATAAAAAGAGGAACAGTTGATGTAATTAGTATTGGTATTACTGATAAGGATTCATCGATATATATAAAAATTACAGTTCCAGCTGATAAAAGAAAAGAAGAGCTGTCATATTTTGAAAAAGGAAAAGCATACGCAATTCGTTCAACAGTTAAAACTGATGAATTTGATGGGGAAACATATATTTCTTATTTAGATGTTTGCAAAATTAGTGTACAAGAACGCATGGATAATGCTCCCAATAAGCGTGTTGAGCTACATTTACATACTAAAATGTCACAGATGGATGCAACAATTGACCCTGATGATATTGTTAAGCTTGCAAAAGCATGGGGACATAAGGCAATAGCTATTACTGACCATGGAAATGTACAAGCCTTTCCACCTATTATGAAGGCTTCTGAAAAAGCTGGCATGAAAATTATATATGGTATGGAGGCTTATTTTGTTAATGACTCATCAAGGTCAGTATATGGAGAAAAATCAACAAGACTTAATGAAGAGTTTTGCGTTTTTGACCTTGAGACTACAGGTTTATCTAATAAAAATGATAAAATTACTGAAATTGGCGCTGTCATTTTAAAAAATGGTCAAATTATTGATACCTTTAACACCTTTGTAAATCCAGAAAGACCTATTCCACAAAGAATTGTTGAATTAACTGGCATTACAGATGATATGGTCAAGGATGCAAGAAGGATTGATGAGGTACTGCCAGAGTTTTTAAAATTTGTTGGAAATAGAGTTTTGGTTGCTCACAATGCAAATTTTGACGTTGGTTTTATTAGACAAGCATGTCTTGAATGTGGACTTGATTTTAAGTGCACTTATATTGATACAGTTGCACTTTCTAAATTCATAAATCCTGAGCTTAAAAAACACAAGCTTGATTCCTTAGCTAATTATTTTAACCTTGGTGAGTTTAATCATCACCGAGCATGTGACGATGCTGAAATGCTCGCAACAGTTCTTGAGTGTATGTTTGAAAAGCTAAGAGCTGAGGGCATTTATGATACGAGTGGTATTAACCAATTAATGAACAAAAACGCTGACCCATTGCTAATGCCATCTAATCACCAGATTATTTTGGTTAAAAATAAGGTTGGACTAAAAAACTTGTATAAATTAGTATCAAGTGGATTTTTAAAATATTTTAAAAGACATCCAAGAATTCCAAAGTCATTGCTTGTACAACATAGAGAAGGCTTGATAATCGGATCGGCTTGCGAAGCAGGAGAGCTTTTTCAAGCGATACTTGACAATAGAAGTGATGATGATATTGAAGAAATTGCAAACTTCTACGATTATTTAGAAATACAACCTCTTTGCAATAATATGTTCTTAATCGCAGATGGACGTGCTTCAAGCATAGAGGATTTAAAGAATTTCAACAGGCGAATTGTACAGCTTGGTGAAAAGCTCGGAAAGCCGGTTGTTGCAACTTGTGACGCACACTTTATAAATAAAGAAGACGAAATTACAAGAAAAATTCTTCTATCTGGACAAAAGTTTAAGGATGCAGATAATGATACTGGCATTTATTTCCGTACAACAGAGGAGATGCTTGCAGAGTTTGAGTATTTAGGTAAAGAAAAGGCATACGAGGTTGTCGTAACTAATACTAATAAAATCGCAGATATGATTGACTACGATAACATAAGACCATTCCCACCTGGTACATTTACACCTAAAATGGAAGGCGCTGAAGAGGATCTTACAAATATGTGTTGGGATCGCGCTAAAAAAATGTATGAGTTTGAGGGCAAAATCCCCGAGGTTGTGTCTATGCGCCTTGAAAAGGAGCTAACATCTATTATTCAAAATGGATTTGCTGTTCTTTATATGATAGCACAAAAGCTTGTATATTATAGCGAAAGCCTTGGTTATTTAGTAGGTTCACGTGGCTCGGTTGGCTCTTCATTTGTTGCTACAATGGCTGGTATTTCCGAGGTGAATCCATTACAACCTCACTATAGATGTCC
>JAZOCP010000005.1:0-5052 GCA_045596585.1 Eubacteriales bacterium | reverse complement strand
ACATCGGTGCTTGCTTTTCTTTTTCTGTGAGCTACATCGACCCGTCTTTGTGCTATGCACAAATTGGGTTCGCATTTCTGCCAAAGAAGAAGTCTGCTCGCAAGCGTAAGCTTGGCAGAAATAGCTCACTAAGAGAGCCTTCCCGTTTCTGCGGGTGCATCAAAATTCTCGGTTTGATGTTTTTGGAAGCACATCGGTGCTTGCTTTTCTTTTTCTGTGAGCTACATCGACCCGTCTTTGTGCTATGCACAAATTGGGTTCGCATTTTTTACAAAATACATCTATAGCTCTTTTAAAAATGAACTAATTGTAAAATCTTATTATGAAAAACAAAAAAGGCTGATTTTTTCAGCCTTTTTATTTAGTTTAAAAAAATCTTATTTGATTAATCAACAAAAAATGTAACCTTGCCATTTTTTAATTCGCTTAAAGCATCAGCCCACCCAAAGATAATTCCAAGACCGGAAACTAATCCTACAACTCCGACAACAAGAGTAATAATCTCTCTTGTTTCGTTATACCTAAAAAAGCGATATGCCGAGCTTAAAATCCAACCAGTTATAGGGAAAAGAAATAAAAGAAATTTAACCGCCTTGGGCCATGCTTCGATTTTATCGGTAACTCTTTCTTTAGCCATGACGAACGCCTCCTTCAGTAGAAATTGGAATATTTTTTGTGCCTTACAATAGCATTATAGCATAATAAATTATCAATTACAAGACAAATATTAAAATTATTTTATAATATAGACTTGATTATTTCGACAATAAGTGCTATAATGTTATATACTTATATTTATGCGTGCACACGGGAGGGCTTATGTCGTTTGTTGAAATTGCAGAAATTAAAAAGCAAAACGAATTTATAAGCCGAGTAAAAGAACAAATCTTAGGCACAGGCAAAAGGGCTTTTGTATATACCCTTGGCTGTCAGCAAAATGAAGCAGATAGCGAAAAGATTGCTGGTATGCTTTCTGATATGGGCTATTTACTTACCGAAAATGAGACGGAGGCTGATATATTAATTGTCAACACCTGCGCAATTCGTGAGCATGCGGAGAGGCGCGCCCTTTCAATAATCGGTCGCTTCAAGCATTATAAGGCGCAAAACCCCGATATAATAATTGGTGTTTGCGGTTGTATGACCGCACAGGAGCATAGGCGTGAGCATTTTAAACGCTCATACCACTATGTAAATTTCACCTTCGGCACAGGCGCACTTCATCGCCTACCCGAGTTTATCTATAATTCCCTCATGGGTGGAAAACGATATTTTGATATCGATAAGGACACCCCCGAAATTGCGGAGGGCTTGACAATTAAGCGTCAAAGCACTTATCGCGCGTGGGTAAGTATAATGTATGGTTGCAATAACTTCTGCACATACTGTATTGTCCCATATGTAAGAGGGCGTGAGCGTAGTAGGGAAAAAGAAGATATAATAAATGAAATTAAGGACTTAGTTGCTCGTGGCTATCGTGAAATTACGTTGCTTGGTCAAAACGTAAATTCTTATGGTAAGGACCTTGCAAATAAGACAAGCATTGCCGAGCTACTTGAGGAAATTTCAAAAATAGAGGGCGACTTCTGGGTTCATCTTATGACCTCGCATCCAAAGGATGCCTCCGATGAAATGATAGAGGCAATTAAAAAATCCCCTCGTACAAGCGGTCATTTTCATCTACCGCTTCAAAGTGGCTCAGATGAGATATTAAAGAAAATGAACCGACACTATGACCTTAATAAATACCTTTCAATAATCGAAAAGCTTCGTCAAGGAAACGAAAATATAACTCTAACAACAGATATTATCGTTGGTTTCCCAAACGAAACACAAGAGGATTTTGAAAAAACTCTTGAGGTTATAAGAAAAGTAAAATATGACTCTGTGTTTAGCTTTATCTATTCACCAAGAAAGGGCACTCCCGCCGCTATTATGGAAAACCAAATTTCCGAGGAAATAAAGCACCTCCGTTATGATGAGTTTTGCAAGGTGCAAAATGATATTTCCAAGGAAATAAATGAAAAAATGGTTGGAAATGTGGTTCGTGTTTTAGTTGATGGTAAAAGCAAAAACAATACATCTACCTATACTTCACGCACACAGGGTAATAAAATTGTACACTTTGAAAGCGACACCGATTATACGGGTAGCTTTGTAAATTTAAAAATCACCAAGGCAGATACCTTTAATTTGTTTGGTGAACTAATTTAAGAATAAAAGGAGATATAATCATGGAGATTATGGAGCTTGCTGCTCAGCTTGGTCAAGCAATAAAGGCTGACGCACGTATCGCACAAATGGAAGAGGCAAAGGCAGCATATGAAAAGGATGAAAAAATCCAAGCATTAATGCTTGAGTTTAATACACAACAAATTGCACTCGCTGAGGAATATAAAAAGGAACCAGTTGACCAAAAGATTATCGAGGCTATTGAAAATAGACTTAACGAAATCGTTGCACAGGTAACAGCATCTGAATCATTTATTAAAATCAACGAGGCTCAAGAGGCAGTTAACACTCTTATGAATGAGGTTAATGCAGAGATTGAATTTCAAATCACAGGTCAACGCCCATGCGCTCATGACTGCTCAAGCTGTGGCTCAGACTGTGGTCATCACCATCACTAATTAAGACTAAGTAAATTCGCAGAAAGGGGGTAAATGGTATGACCTCGATGATGCTTCAATATCTTGAGATAAAAGAGCAATATAAGGACTTTATACTGTTTTACCGACTTGGCGACTTTTACGAAATGTTTTTTGGCGATGCCATCACCGCCTCACGTGAGCTTGAGCTTACGTTGACAGGTCGCGATTGTGGCGAGGCAGAGCGCGCACCAATGTGCGGCGTCCCATTCCATAGCGTCGAGCCATATATTGGTAAGCTAATTTCCAAGGGCTATAAGGTTGCTATTTGTGAGCAAATGGAGGACCCAAGCCAAGCAAAGGGAATTGTAAAGCGCGAGGTAGTAAGGGAAATCACCCCTGGCACAGTTGTAGAGGCATCACTACTTAATGAAACCCAAAATAATTATCTATGTTCACTTTATTTTGAAAAAAATAAGGTTGGCATCGCGTTTGCGGACGTTTCCACTGGCGAAATGTGTGCAACATGCAAGGAAGGGGAGCTATCGCACGTTTTAAACGAGCTTGGCACCTATGCTCCAAAGGAAATAATCACCAATATTTCAGAAAAAGACGGTGCATTTTTAAAGGACTTCGCAAAGGAACGTCTTGGTGCACTTGTTGAGTTTTCAATGCAAGACTATTTTGATACTCAAAGCTGCACAAAAAGAGTGATTGAACAATTTGGGGTTGACTTTTTAGATAAAAATGCGTATAATACCTGTGTTGTGCTCGCATGCGGCGCAATGCTTGATTATATAATCAAAACCCAAAAGACCGATATTTCTTATATAAACGCACCAAACGTTTATGGTGAGGGACAGTATCTTGAAATGGATTTAAACACCCGCCGTAACTTAGAGCTTTGTGAGTCAATGCGTAATAAGGAAAAGCGCGGTACACTTTATTGGGTGCTTGACAAAACCAAAACCTCAATGGGTGCAAGAATGCTACGTAGCTATATTGAGCATCCCTTGCTCGACGTCAAGAAAATTCTTGAAAGACAAGGCGCAGTTGAAGCACTTTCTAAAAACATCGTTTTAAGAGGTGAATTAATTAACCTACTCAGTGGTGTTTTAGACCTTGAAAGATTAATGACAAAGGTTGTTTATTCAAGCGCAAATGGTAAGGATTTAAAGGCAATAGCCTCAACACTTTCAGTAATTCCTGAGGTGAAAAGCTTGCTTTATACTGCCGAAGCGCGTGAGCTTGTGAACATAAGAGAGGGTCTTGACTCACTTGAGGACATAACTAAGCTTATAAATGAAGCAATTGTTGACCTCCCCCCATTCTCAATTAGAGAGGGCGGTATAATTAATGATGGCTTCAGCCCAGAGGTTGACCGCCTACGTGATATTATGTCAGCAGGCAGTGGACTAATTAATCAAATCGAAGCTGACGAGCGTGAGAAAACAGGAATTAAAACTCTAAAGGTTGGCTATAACAGAGTTTTTGGCTACTATATAGAGGTTACAAAATCCTTAATTTCTCAAGTGCCCGAAAGATATATAAGAAAGCAAACACTTTCCAACTGTGAAAGATATATCACAGAGGACTTAAAAAATATGGAGGCAACCGTGCTCGGTGCAAAGGACAAGCTTTGTAACTTAGAGTACGAGCTATTTACCGAAATCAAGGACAAGGTCGGGGCAGAGCTTAAGCGAATTCAGCGCTCAGCAAATATGCTCGCTCGCTTAGACGTTTACCTTTCTTTGGCTGAGGTTGCGGTCAAAAATTCATACGTCTGCCCAGAAATTGACCATAGTGATGTGATTGATATTAAGGATGGCAGGCATCCAGTTGTTGAGCAGTTCGTAAAGGACAGCTACTTTGTTCCAAACGATACATACTTAAACACTACAACAGATAAAATGGCACTTATAACAGGACCTAACATGGCAGGTAAATCAACCTACATGCGACAAAGTGCACTAATTGTGCTAATGGCACAAATCGGTTCATTTGTTCCTGCAAAAAGTGCAAGAATTGGCATAGTTGATAAGCTCTTTACACGTGTTGGCGCATCTGATGATTTAGCGTCAGGACAGTCAACCTTCATGCTTGAAATGACAGAGGTTGCGTATATTCTTGAAAATGCAACTAAAAAGAGCTTTATTATATATGATGAAATCGGCAGAGGCACATCAACCTTTGACGGTATGAGCATTGCACGTGCAATTGCTGAATATACAGCAGGCAAAAAAATAGGTGCACGCTCAATGTTTGCTACTCACTATCACGAGCTAACCTCACTTGAGGACGAGATAGATGGTGTTGTAAACTACAATATTGCTGCAAAAAAGCGTGGCGAGGAAATTACATTTCTTCGCAAAATCGTAAAAGGCCCAACGGACGATAGCTATGGTATAGAGGTTGCTAAGCTTGCAGGCGTACCAAATGAGGTAGTTAAGCGCGCAAGATTAGT
>JAZOCP010000004.1:0-2868 GCA_045596585.1 Eubacteriales bacterium | reverse complement strand
TTATTGTTGTACTACGTAGGCTTTAGTCGAATTTTAATATCTCAGTTAGTATATAATTACTAACAAAAAAGCCTTTTGGAGTAAACGAGTAGCTATCGCCTTGTTTTTTTATATAGCCTGTTTTTAAAAAGCTTAATATTTGAGGATACTCTTTTGTTAATTCTTTTGCAAATTCAACTCTAAACTCCGTTTCACTAACTCCACTTGCAAGACGAAGGCGTAGCATCAAATATTCATCCATTTTTGAAATTTGTGGGTAGGAGTGTGCGTTTTCTATGGTTTGCTCAAAAATTTTGTTTGGCAAAATATCATTTTTAAGTGAGTCTAAATACGTATCTAAATTTGGCTCATAATAGTATCTTTTACCATTAATATATGAATGTGCCGAGGGGCCTATTCCTATATATTCCTCGCTCAACCAATATTTTAAATTATGGCGTGATTCATTCCCCTTTTTTGCAAAATTACTTATTTCATATTGCAAATAACCATGCTTGTTCAATGCATCACACATATAAATATACATTAAATACTCATCGTCCTCACTTGGAAGAATAAGCTTATCCTTTATTTTTCCAAAAGGTGTTTCATCTTCAATTTTTAAAGAATAGGACGAAATATGCTCAGGCGAAAGCTCAATTACCGCTTCAAGCGTTGACTTAAAGCCATAGAAGGTTTGATTTGGTAGCGAGTACATAAGGTCAACACTAATATTATCAAATCCACACTCGCGCGCTAGCTTATAGCTGTTTTCAAAATCCTTTAAGGTATGAATTCTACCAAGTATTTTTAGTTCTTCATCATTGGTGCTTTGTAGCCCTATGCTAAGACGATTAACACCCGCCTCTTTATAAGCAATAAGCTTTTCTTTATTTAGTGTTCCAGGGTTAGCCTCAATGGTAAATTCAAGACCCTGTGTCAAATTTAGGCAATTTTTTATAGTTTTTGATAATAGCTTAAAATCATCAGGTGAAATAAGTGATGGGGTGCCTCCACCTATGAAAATTGTTTCTATTTCATAATCCTTATATAACGGAGATTCAATGGTTATTTGCTTACAAATTGCTTTTATGTACTCACCTATCTTATTAATACATGTCAATGAATAAAAATCACAATAATTACATTTTCTTTGACAAAATGGTAGGTGTATATATAAACCTAAGCCCTTCATTTAATTCTCCTTTCCTAAAAATCGGGTGGCAAGTGAAAGTGCCACCCTTTTATTTATTTTTCGCTATCATCGAGCTTTAATACTGCCATAAACGCCTCAGGTGTTACCTCGACTGAGCCTAAGCGACGCATCTTCTTTTTACCCTCTTTTTGCTTTTCAAGAAGCTTTTTCTTTCTTGTAATATCACCGCCATAGCACTTTGCAAGCACATCCTTACGGAGCGCCCTTACGGTTTCACGTGCGATAACCTTTGAACCTATTGCTGCTTGAATTGGAATTTCAAAAAGCTGACGAGAAATATTGTCCTTTAGCTTCTCTGCTATTTTTCTTGCACGAGTATATGCCTTATCTGTATGCACAATAAATGTAAGTGCGTCAACAATTTCACCATTTAGAAGGAAGTCAAGCTTAACTAAGTTACTTGCCTCATAGCCAGCAAGCTCATAATCAAGAGATGCATAACCCTTACTTCTGCTCTTTAATGCATCAAAGAAATCATAAACTATTTCGTTAAGAGGCATTATATAGTGAAGCTCAACTCGTGAAGCATCTAAATACTTCATATCCTTAAAAATGCCACGTCTATCTTGGCAAAGGTCCATAATACCACCAACAAATTCAGTTGGGGTAATTATGCTACATTTAACAACTGGCTCATATGCTGTTTTTATAGTATCAGGTGATGGGTAATTTGAAGGGTTATCAACCATTACTGTTTCACCATTTGTTTTTTCTATCTTATAAATAACGCTTGGTGCTGTGGTAATTAGGTCAAGATTAAACTCTCTTTCAAGTCTTTCTTGAATAATTTCCATATGCAAAAGCCCAAGGAAGCCACATCTAAAGCCAAAGCCAAGAGCAATTGAGGTCTCAGGCTCAAAGGAAAGCGCGGCATCATTTAGCTTAAGCTTTTCAAGAGCATCACGTAGGTCATTATATCTTGCACCATCCGCTGGATAAATACCTGAAAATACCATTGGAAGTGCTTCTTTAAATCCTTTAAGTGGCTCACTTGTCGGGTTACTATCAAGAGTTACAGTGTCACCAACACGAGTTTCAGAAACAGTTTTAATACTTGCAGTAATATAACCAACCTCACCTGCTGACAAGCTATCTGACTTTTCAAAACCAAAGGCATTTAGGTGACCAACCTCTACAACATCATATTTTGCACCTGTGCTCATTAATCTTATAGTATCGCCAGCCTTAAGTGTACCATCCATTACGCGAACATAAACAACAACACCAAGGTATGAGTTATAGTGTGAGTCAAATATCAAGCACTTAAGTGGTGCATCAGGGTCTCCCTTTGGTGCTGGAATTTTATCTATAATTGCATCTAAAACTGTATCAATATTTAAGCCAACCTTGGCAGAAACAGCAGGACAGTCCTCGGCTATTATACCAATTACATCTTCTATTTCGCCCCTTACTCTTTCTACATCAGCAGATGGCAAGTCGATTTTATTAATAACTGGCACAATTTCAAGGTCACAATCAACCGCAAGGTATGCGTTTGCAAGAGTTTGCGCCTCGATACCCTGTGTTGAGTCAACAACCAATAATGCGCCCTCACAAGCTGTAAGTGAACGAGAAACCTCGTAGTTAAAGTCAACGTGGCCAGGAGTGTCAATTAGATTTAAAACATAGTCCTGTCCGTCCTTATGCTTATAGTTAATTCTTACAGCGCGTGC
>JAZOCP010000003.1:0-4289 GCA_045596585.1 Eubacteriales bacterium | reverse complement strand
TAGCATACCCATATCGAAGCGACCGCCACCGCCTGAACAGCTTTCAAATAAAATATCAGGAAATTTTTGTGTAATTCTTTCAAGAAGGTCATAAACACCGAGCATATATCTGTGATAAATTTCGCCTTGGCGCTCCTTTGGAAGTGCCACACTATATAAGTCGGTAATGTGTCTATTAAAGTCCCATTTTAAGTAGGTAATATTTGCACTTTCAAGCACCTTTACCATTTGGTCATAGATATTATCGCGTACCTCTTTTCTTGACATATCAAGAACATATTGCTGTCTCGACTCCTGTGGGTCACGATTTGGAATTGCGAAGCGATAATCTGGATGTGCCTTAAAGAGCTCACTATCCTCAGAAATACATTCTGGCTCAAACCATATACCAAATTGCATGCCCTCTGAGTTTATTCTTTGCACAAGCTCACTAAGTGTGCCTTGTAGCTTTTTCTCGTTTACAAACCAATCGCCAAGTGAGGTATGGTCATCGTCTCTATGTCCAAACCAGCCATCGTCCATTACAAAAAGCTCAACACCAAGCTTACTTGCATCCTTCGCCATTGAAACAAGCTTATCTGCATTGAAATCGAAATATGTTGCCTCCCAGTTATTAATAAGCACTGGGCGTCTTGTGTATTTATACTTACCACGGCAAAGGTTATTTCTTACCGCCTTATGATAATTATTTGAAATTTTTGCAAAGCCCTCATTACTATAAACCATAGCAACCTCAGGCGTTTCAAAGGTATCACCTGACTCAAGAGTATATTCAAAGCATTCTGGGTTAATTCCTGCAACTACTCTTGTAGTTTCGTGTTGGTCCTTGGCAACTGAAATTTCAAAGCTTCCACTATAAACAAGTGCTATACCATACGCACTTCCATATTCTTCAGTTGCGTTTTTTTCACATAGAATTACAAATGGGTTTTGCATATGGCTTGATGCGCCACGATTACTTGATACTGTTGATGTAAGATGTGATACTCTTGTTCTTTCTAAGCATCTTTCACGCATGTGTGCACCATGGAAATGAAGCATATCATATGTTGTGCCACGGGGCAAATCAAGAGAAAGTGAGTGTGCCTTTTGTAGCTTGATTTGTGCCTCGGATTTATTCTCTATTACAACTGCTCTTGTAATAAGATCATATTCTGGCAAAATGCCATAATACATATGAAAATATATATCGTATGCCTTGTCCTTAAGAGTAATTACAAGTGTTTCGCCATCATCACCATAAAAGGCAGGCAAGCCCTTTATTTGGTATTTTCCATTAATTATCTTATGACTATGATAAATAGGCTCAGCGCCGATTGCACCATTATGATTTACAAGCGAAAGTGCTGTTAATCTAAAGTCACCAACACCAAACACCGAAAGCTCCTCACTGGTGTGGTTATGAGAATAACCTTTCCCCTTTGGATTTGCAGAAAATGAAGCCAGCCACCCATTCTTATGTGATGCATACGATAGGTCACTATACTCCATTCTTGCACCATAGTATGAGTGAAAAAGAATTCCATCCTCGTTTACGTACATTTGATATGTAGTATTTTCTGTATTTAAGGTGAAAATTTTGTTATCATTTACTAAGATTGCCATATTTACCTCTTATTATATTTTATATTATAAGTATAGCATATCTGTATTTATTTTTCAACTAATTTTGTCACAAAACAAAAAACAAGACAGTGCCGAAGCACTGCCTTGAATTTTAATTAGTCTTTATAGTTCTTTGCGTATGTGTTCCAACCTGTCTTAGGGTCATTTAACTTAGCATATGCTGCCTCGTACGCCTCTGAATAGAGTGTTGAGAAGTTAGATGATGAAGATGTAGCTGTTGAAATTGTTTCGCCTTGAACGCTTGACATAAACTTTTGACCCATTGCATCATGCATGTAGCCTTGGTCATATGAAAGGCTTGGGAAAACGTAGTCTTGAAGGACTTCAAGTGCGTCTTCTCTTGAGGTTTCACCATCGTCATAGAGTCTTGACTCCATTTCCTCGTAGAAGCCTCTCATTACATAGTCTTTACCTGACCATGAAAGAACGTCAAAGAAATATTCTGACATTTCTTTGTCTGTTGTGCACTTTGGAATGCACATTACAGTTGCTTGTGAAGCAAATGGTGTAGCATAGTCCTCTTGGTCCTCGTTAAGCATAGGCATTGGGAGAACTGCAACCTTAAAGTTTTCGTCTTGTAATGGGAATTCAAAAATCTTTTGTGTTACCTCATGGTAGAAAAGAAGTCTTCCGTCTGTGAAGGCATCAAGCATTGCGCCATAGCCATTATCCCATGCAGTTCTTGCCCATGTTGAAGAACGAATGTTAACAAGCTGTGTTACAAGTGAAGATACGTTTGATTGGTTATCGTTAAGTGAAATACGATATTCATATAAATTCTTATTACCAGATGACTTATCAACAGAAACCTGTTGGATAGCACTTGATTGGAAGAATGTAGAGAATGCACCTGTACCAAATCCGTATGTATCGCCATCGGTATATTCTGGGTCATCGTCAGTGTTACCACCAACAAGTGCGCTCTTCTTAGAAAGCTCAGATATTGTCCACTTACCATCTCTTACTCTGTTATAAAGGTTACCAAATGCAGGACCTATTTTCTCAGACAAAGCTTGGTTGTAGAATATAACAAATGATGTATATTCATCAAGATAGCTGAAGTCACCAGCTACATAGAATGTATGACCATAAACGGAGAATGATTCTACTGCTGCTTGGTTGTAGTATGATTTTGTAAGGTCTATGTACTTGCTGTGTGCAAGGTCATATACTGAACTACAAGCAATGAGTGATTGCGCTTCATATGCACGTGGTGTTGCGATATGGAACTTGTCATAACCAGCCTCAAGACCAGATTGAAGCTCATTCTGCATTGAGGTGTTTGACTTAGCTTGGTGCCATTTAACTGTTACACCATATGTGTCTTTAATCATGAGCTGTCTTGCCCAAACCGCACCATTTATAGCAGCGCCCATGTATCTTGTATCTGTTGCGCTGTTAACATAAAGCTCTGGTTGTGACCAAGCACTTGTTTGACCATAAACGTCTTGTCCCCAACCGGAAGCAAGAACGTCAAGTGTTTTACCGCTCCATTTTTCTTCAATTTCTTCTTTTGTGTCAACCTTTTCTTCCTCATCAGGCTCTTCAGGTTCTACTGGATCTTCAGGATCTTCTGGATCTTCAGGATCTTCTGGATTTTCAGGATCTTCTGGATCGTTCTCTGGTGGTGTTACTGGTACATTAGTGTTTGTATCTGTTTCATCTGGCTCTTCATTACCGCCACAAGCAACTACAAAAGGAACAAGCATTAATACAACGAGTAACAATGCGAAAATTTTCTTTTTCATTACATACCTCCTATAAAAATTCATATTTCGCTGAGTATATTATACAACAAACTTGCACAAAAATCAATACAATAGTTATATTTTTTTGTTTATATTTATTATAAAAGTGTAAATTTTTAGTTAAAAAGGAAAAAAGCACCCGTTTTGGGTGCTTTTTATTGCTTGTTTAGTATTAAACAACACCTTGTGCAAGCATAGCATCTGCAACCTTAATAAAGCCTGCAATATTTGCGCCTGCAACGAGGTCATCACCAAGACCATAATTGTTTGCTGCCTTGATTGAGTTTTCAAAAATATTTTTCATAATGCCCTTAAGCTTTTGGTCAACCTCTTCAGCTGTCCAGCTATAACGCATTGAGTTTTGTGACATTTCAAGGCCTGAAACTGCAACACCGCCAGCATTAACTGCCTTAGATGGAGCAACGATAACACCATTAGCCTTAAGGTATGCAACTGCCTCGTTAGTTGTAGGCATATTTGAAACCTCAACATAGTATTTAACACCGTTTGCTACAATTGCCTCTGCTTCCTTAATGCCAACCTCGTTTTGAGTAGCACATGGCATTAAAATATCAGCCTTTACGCCCCATGGCTTTTGACCAGCAAAGAATGGAACGCCAAACTTATCAGCATAGTCTTGAACCTTGTTACGGCAGGATGCACGCATTTCAAGCATAAAGTTGATTTTTTCTTCGGTATTGATACCGTCTTCATCGTAGATATAGCCGTCAGGACCTGAAATAGTAACTACCTTACCGCCAAGCTCGGTTACCTTTTTAACTGTACCCCAAGCAACATTACCGAAGCCTGATATTGCAAAGGTCTTACCCTTAATGTCATCGCCAAAAGACTTGAGCATTTCATCGGTGTAGTAAACAGCACCAAAGCCTGTAGCTTCAGGACGGATTAAAGAAC
>JAZOCP010000002.1:0-2813 GCA_045596585.1 Eubacteriales bacterium | reverse complement strand
TAAATATCGTTGTACTCTTCAATTCCATCATTATATTTCCTTATCTGTTAATGAAATTTTCATCTCACATCTCGCTATGAGTTCTTTATTATCATAAACTTCAGCTTCTACTAAAGTAATAGAAAACACCTCGCTCAATACCTTGACTTTAGTTATCAATTGAGATCCTACTTTTGGTAACTTCGTTATGATTAGATCTTTTATTGAACCAATAACTCCAATTTTGATATTTTTATCTTTCTGATACATATTGATGTAACCGATTCTTGCAGCACAAGTCTGAGCTATATTCTCCATTATTCCTGTCTCAAGAAAGAAACCGTCTTTGTAAAAAAGATTATCTTCTTTTATAACTAAACCTGTTGTTGCTTCAATATCGTTACAAGACAACAATCTATCAACCATCACAAATGGTCTTTTCTGCGGTATAAGTGTTAATATGTCTATATCTTTAATATTCATCATTTCACACATTTTATTAATGAGTGACCTTTGCCGAGACCATCATAAACTTTGTCTATTCTCAAACCTGCTTTCTCACATAATATAAAGAGATCTTCAGAATGAAACATCTTGCTATTACCATTAGCTAATGCAGTGAAATACAATGATATTTGTGTAAGACAATATGCAGCTGTCTCAAACCTTTGTCTATCCCATAAAGTCTCCATTATATATAATGAAGTCCCTTCTCTCATTGATTTAGTTGCTCTTGACAATATACTAACTACTTGTTCCTCAGAAAAGCAGTCTAAGAACTGACTCATCCAAATAGCATCGAAGTCTGTTGGAAAAGGAACGGTTTCATCTAAGAGATCTGCTCCATAAGCATGTATTCTGTCAGCCCCCTCTTTATCAGCTGTTTGTTCACGCATCATTTCTAACTGTTGTGGCAAGTCCATAATTGTCACATTAACATCTTTATTAAAAGATACGCAACACAGTGCAAATCTACCAGTATTTCCTCCAACATCGAGTAAAGTTCTTGTATTATTATTGAATACTATTTCCAAAGCCTCTTTAAAGGAATTATCGGAATAATAGTGATCAAAGCCGAACCAACTTTTCTGTACCTGCTCTGGCAATTTAGAAAGGCCTTCATAAATTGTTGGCCATGACCCAAATACCTTAAGTCCTTCTGGTTTACCGTTTAACAAGGATTCTTCAAGGTTAAACCAACCCAAATAGTTGACATCGTAATTAAAGTCCATATCAACTCTTACCAAAGGATCGTTTTGCAAGAACCAACCTGCTTTTGACGCAGTAAATCTCTCGTTTTCATAAAGTATTGTACCTATTGTCAATGAAGCCTCTAACATTACCTTGACAGCATATTTTGATAGATTTGTTTTAGCTACAACTTCGTCCATAGTGAGTCCATCTTTGCTATCTATAAGCATTTGTAAGATACCGAATTTCACCATCAAACGAGAAACTTGAAACACTATAGGTCCAAATGAAATCTCATGAGCAAGACGCTGAGCCTCAAGAGCAGACATGTTCTCTTTACAATACCTTTTTTCTAAAGCAGGGAATATTTTCATATATATCAATTATTTACCTTTGCTTCTATATAATCATAAAAATCATTTAACGTCTTAACGTCTTTCATCTCTTCTGGCTTAATTTTATATCCAAAAGTGCGTTCCACTATAACTACAATATCAACGAAGTCAAGACTATCAATCCCCAAATCTTTGGTCAACAAGGCATTTCTTTCGAGTGCATCTTCTTCCAACTCAATTTCCTCTATTAAAAAATTATTTACTTTTTCTTCAATTTCTATTCTTGTCATATCTCTATATATTTTTAATGATTAATGCGCTATTTGTTCCTCCAAATCCAAAAGAATTAGATAACACAATATTTAGTTTCTTTTCTACCGTTTTTGGTATAATATTCAATAATTTAGAATATTCATCACCTTCTTTAAAGTTAATATTAGGAGCTATAAATGAGTTCTTCATCATTAGGATAGAATAAACCGCTTCGCTTGCGCCAGCCATCCAGCACTCATGACCTGTCATTGATTTGGTTGAGGATACGGGAGTCTCATGTTCTGCGAAAAGTTTAGCGAGAGCTTTAGCTTCTTGATAATCACCTTGAGGTGTTGAGGTCGCATGAGCATTGACGTAATCGATGTCCTTTGGTTCTATTCCAGCTTCATTAAGAGCACGTATTATTGCACGATAACAACCCTCATCGCTTGGCTGCGATATATTTCCACTATTTGATGAGAATCCGTAACCAATTATTTCGGCATATATTGTTGCGCCGCGAGCTACTGCATGTTCGTATTCTTCAAGTAACAAACTCGCAGCACCACCACTTGGCACGAGCCCGTCTCTATCTTTATCGAAAGGACGAGAAGCCTCTGTTGGTTTATCAATTCTTGCTGAGAATGCACTAAGTCCATCGAAACTACCCATAGAGAGATAATTAGTTTCTTGAGCTCCACCACATAATACCATATCTTGTAATCCATTACGGATCATCATAGTACCTAATCCTATCGCATGAGATCCACTAGCACAAGCAGCGCTGATTGTCATGTTAACACCTTTTAACTTAAAAATCGTTGCGAGATTCATACTTACAGTGGAGTTCATGGATTGGAAGATTGCTGAAGAACCCACCAAGGTAGTATCTTTTTTTTCAACTATTAACTCGTGTGATTGCACTACAGCTTTTGCAGAAGAGTCATTACCATAAAGTATTCCCACCTCATTATTCTCAAGATAGCTTTCATCAATTCCTGCATCTTTAAATGCTTCAAGAGTTGCCACATATGCGTATTCTCCTTGTTCTGCAAG
>JAZOCP010000001.1:0-4344 GCA_045596585.1 Eubacteriales bacterium | reverse complement strand
TTACCCCAAAGGTGACAAAAAAGCCAACAATAGAAAACCAAATTATGAGCTTTGAGGACATGGCAATTTACGAGGCAGCAGATAAAATAAAAGCGCTTGATTTAAACACAATTACACCAATTGAAGCAATGAATTTTATTTTTGAGTTAAAAAAGCTTTTTAATTAATTAATATAAGGGGGAAATGCAGTGGGAAAAATAAATGTGCTCGGCTTTGACGTAGCAAATTTAATAGCTGCAGGTGAGGTTGTTGACCGTCCGTCCTCTGTTGTAAAGGAATTACTTGAAAACGCAATTGACTCAGGTGCTGACAAAATAGTAATTGAAATCAAAAAAGGTGGCGTTGCCTTTATAAGAATAAAGGACAATGGCTGTGGTATCTCCTATGAGGATTTACCGGTTTCAATTCTCCGTCACGCAACAAGTAAAATAAAAGATGCTCAAGATTTAGACTCAATTATGACCCTCGGCTTTAGAGGTGAGGCACTTGCTGCTATTTCCTCTGTGTCAAAAATGCGAATTTTGTCAAAACAGGCAGAAAATCAGCTTGGCGCAATTTTAGAGGCACACGCAGGTAAGCTAATTACCCACGAAAGGGCAGGTGGCGAAAACGGTACAACCGTTATAGTTGAGGACCTATTTTATAACGTACCTGCAAGAAAGAAATTTTTAAAGCAGGACAAAACGGAAGCACTTGCAATCTCAAGCGTAGTCGAAAAGGTTGCACTTTCGCGTCCAGATATTTCATTTAGATATATAGTTGATGGGGAGCTTAAATATTTAACCGCGGGTGATGGTTCACTTTCTAACGTAATTTATGCAATTTTAGGCAGGGACGTGTCTAAAAAAACCATAAAAGTTGAAAGAGAAGATGGCGGAATAAGAGTAAGCGGATTTATCTCAAGTCCTGAGCTCTGTCGTGCCAACCGCAACCTTGAAAACTTTTATATAAATTCTCGCTTTGTAAAAAGCAAAACCGCAGGGGCAGCCCTTGAACAGGCGTATAAATCATACATACCCGAGGGTAAATTCCCATTCTGCGTGCTTGATATAACGATTGACCCAAGCCAAGTGGACGTAAATGTTCACCCCGCTAAATTAGAGGTCAAATTCTCAAACGAAAGCGTAGTATTTAATGCTGTGTATTACGCAGTAAGAACAGCACTTTCAACCTCTATTGATAGACCTAACCTCTATAATGAGAAGGACACATCAGCCGAGGCAAGGGAGCTTTTAAATACAGTCTTTACTCCAAAAAATGAGGAGTATAAGGCACAGCGTCTTTCATTTGATACCAACCTAAACATCGGCGTGGTAAGGCAAGACAATACGCTTGACTATACCTCACTTGATAAAAAAGAAATTAAGGAAGAAAAAGTAAAGCCAACTGAAAGCTATGGCACAGAGGCTGAGTTTTCCTTTAATTTCAAAGCACCACCTAAAAAGGTGCAAACAAATATTGACCCATTCCCACAATCAAAAAATCAAGATACAGAAAAAATTAATCTTGACAAAATTTTTGAACCCAAAGCTGAAAAAACAGGCGAGGGTGTGGCTGAAAATGGCGATGTTTTTGCAAAAACAACTCAAAAAACCAAAATTGTCCCTGATTATAAAATCATAGGTGAGCTTTATAATTCATATGTTATAGTAGAGTGTGGTGACCTTGCCTACATTATTGATAAGCACGCCGCACACGAGCGTATAATATTTGAGGATTTAAAAGCAAAGCTACAAAGTAGCGTGCCCACCTCACAAGTTTTACTCCTTCCAATCGAGCTTGCGCTTTCTCTAAAAGATAAGGAAGCCATTTCCGAATGGGAAGAGGAAATAAAGAAAACAGGCTTCAATTTTGAGATAAATGATAAATCTGCCAAGGTTACTGAAATTCCTTCGGAAATTGATGTAAGCTCTGCTGAGGATGCCTTCTTAACCCTAATAGACAAGCTACAAAGTGGTGAAGGTGAGGCACAAAACTCAAGGTATGCTCGCTTTGAAAAGGCACTATATCAAACCTCCTGTAAGGCAGCAATTAAAGCAGGCAGAATTTATGATAGTGGACATATTAAATGGATTTGTGACAGAGTTTTAACTCTTGACAATATAAAGTATTGCCCACATGGCAGACCTGTTTCTTTCAAGATGACAAAGAGCTTTCTTGAAAAGCAATTTGAAAGGAAATAACAATGTTTGAGCTAATAAAAAAAGAGGGTAGAGCGCGCCGCGCAAGGCTACATACCGTGCATGGCACAATCGAAACCCCAGTCTTTATGAACGTAGGTACATGCGCCGCAATTAAGGGTGGCGTGTCAACTACCGACCTAAAGGAGCTAAAATGTCAGGTGGAGCTCTCAAACACATATCACCTACACCTCCGCCCAGGCGATAAGCTAATTCACGACCTTGGTGGAATACATAAATTCTTTAATTGGGACAAACCAGTTTTAACCGATAGTGGTGGATTTCAGGTTTTCTCCCTTTCACAACTACGTAAAATCACTGAGGAAGGCGTTAAATTTGCCTCCCACATAGATGGTAAGCGTATTTTTATGGGACCTGAGGAGTCAATGCAAATCCAGTCAAACCTTGCATCAACTATTGCTATGGCATTTGACGAGTGTATTGAAAACCCTGCCCCATATGAATATACAAAAAAGTCCTGTGACCGCACCGTTAGATGGCTTGTTCGTTGCAAGGACGAAATGGCAAGACTAAATTCCTTGCCGGAAACAATAAACAAAAACCAAATGCTCTTTGGTATCAACCAAGGTAGCACATATGAGGACCTTCGCGTTGAGCATATGAAGCAAATCGCTGCCCTCGACCTTGATGGCTATGCCATAGGTGGACTTGCTGTAGGTGAGGCAACAGAGGATATGTATCGTATAATTGACGTAGTAGAGCCACATATGCCAGAAAACAAGCCAAGATACCTAATGGGTGTCGGCACACCTTGTAATATACTTGAGGCTGTGCACCTCGGTGTTGATTTCTTTGATTGCGTAATGCCATCAAGAAATGCGCGCCATGGCAACCTGTTTACTTGGCATGGTAAAATGAATATCATGAACGAAAAGTATCGTGATGACTCTCGTCCAATAGACGAAAATTGTAATTGTCCTGCCTGTCGTGACTACTCACGTGCATATATAAGACACCTAATCAAGGCAAAGGAAGCACTTGGTATGCGACTTGCAGTGTTACATAATCTCTATTTCTATAATGACCTTATGGAAAAAATAAGGGAAGCATTAGATGGAGAATATTTTGAAAGCTTCTACCAAAAATATAGACAAATTTTAGGTGAAAGAAGCCAAAATTGAGGTAAATATGTTTATGAATAATGATTTCATGCTTTTTCCTAATTTCGCTAAAAAAGCCCTCACCTTCAGCTATGATGACGGTGTAAAGGAGGACAGGCAGTTTATTGCCCTGCTAAATAAGTATGGCTTAAAAGGCACGTTCAACCTAAATAGTGGACTTATGCTTGAAGGAAATGATGAAAATAAAATCAAACCAGAGGAAATTGCTACATTATATGAAGGACACGAGGTTGCTGTTCACACAGTACACCACCCATTCCTTGAAAAAATGCCTGAGAGTGTAATAACAACCGAGGTGCTTGATGATAGGCGCAACCTTGAAAAGTTTGTAAATTACCCCGTACGTGGTATGGCATACCCCTTTGGCACATATGATGAGCGCGTGATTAATGTACTAAAAGCATGTGGCATTAAGTATTCACGCACAACAGAGGCGCATCATAACTTTATATTACCAACCAACTGGCTCAAAATGCCATCAACCTGCCATCACGCAGACCAAAGACTATTTGAGCTTGGTGATAAATTTGTAAAATCAGAGCCTAAAAAGGAAAGTCGTTTTACAACCCACGCATGGTTATTCTATGTTTGGGGACATACATATGAGTTCAGGACCGAAGAGGACTGGACCCGCATTGAGGAATTTTTCAAGCTTGTTTCAAACAAGGCAGATGTATGGTATGCAACCAATATTGAAATCTATGATTATATTGAAGCATATCGTGCACTTGAATATTCAGTTGATTTAACAAGGGTATATAACCCAAGCGCAGTTGACGTGTACCTAATACACGAGGAAAAGGAATATAAAATTCCAAGTGGCAAAACCGTATCATTCGAGTAATGTCATTTGACTTGCAATTGCAACATGTGTCATTCTGAACGCAGTGAAGAATCCCCTAAAAAAAGAGACCCTTCGACAAGGCTCAGGGTGACAAGCATTATTATACGTGTCATTCTGGAGCGCAGTGAAGAATCCCCTAAAAAAAGAGACCCTTCGACAATGCTCAGGGTGACAAGCA